>NZ_CAXTGZ010000484.1:0-4624 GCF_964243625.1 uncultured Caballeronia sp. | reverse complement strand
CGAAATCTCAGGGTTTCCACCGATCAACCGGGAAACGTTCGGTACAATTTGTACCCCTCCCCCGCCAGACCTCCGCGCACTCCATGCCTCTGCCCCTTCTCGCCCTTGCTATCGCCGCGTTCGGCATCGGCACGACTGAATTTGTCATCATGGGCTTGTTGCCCAACGTCGCGCGCGATCTCGGTGTATCGATACCCGCAGCGGGCATGCTCGTGTCCGGCTATGCGCTGGGCGTGACCATCGGGGCGCCGATCCTCGCCATCGTCACCGCGAAGATGCCGCGCAAAAAAGCGCTGATGGTCCTGATGGGCGTGTTCATCATCGGCAACATGCTGTGCGCCGTTGCGCCGGGATACTGGGTGCTGATGGCCGCGCGCGTGGCGACGGCGTTCTGCCACGGCGCGTTCTTCGGCATCGGCTCGGTCGTGGCGGCGGATCTCGTCGCGCCAAACCGCCGCGCGCAAGCCATTGCGTTGATGTTCACCGGCCTCACGCTTGCGAACGTGCTCGGCGTACCGCTTGGGACCGCACTCGGTCAGGCGGCCGGATGGCGGGCCACGTTCTGGGTCGTCACGTTGATCGGCCTGGCTGCGGCCGGCGCGTTGTGGGTCTGCTTGCCAAAGCACATCGAGATGCGTGAATCCAGCATCCTGCGCGAATTCAAGGTGCTTAAAAACCCGCAAGTGCTGATGGTGCTGGGCATCAGCGTGCTGGCATCGGCGAGCCTCTTTTCCGTCTTCACCTACATCACGCCGATCCTCGAAGACGTCACCGGTTTTTCACCGCACGCGGTCACGTTCGTGCTCTTGTTGTTCGGGCTTGGGCTGACGGTCGGCAGCACGCTTGGGGGCAGGCTTGCCGACTGGAAGCTGTTGCGCTCGCTGCTGACGTTCCTGATTCTGATCATCGTCGTGCAAGCGATCTTCGCCGCGACCATGCACGCCGCTATCCCCGCAATGGTCACCATCTTCATCTGGGGCGTGCTCGCGTTTGGAATCGTGCCGCCGTTGCAAATGCTGATCGTGAATCGTGCAAGCGATGCACCCAATCTTGCATCCACCCTGAATCAGGGCGCGTTCAATCTCGGCAACGCAACAGGCGCGTGGCTCGGCGGCATGGCGATTGGCGCCGGCGCGTCGCTCAGCACGCTTCCGTGGGTTGGCGTACTGATGGCTTGCTGTGCGTTCGGCCTCACGTTGCTCTCGGCGACGCTCGATAAACGCGCGCGACGCATGGGTATTGGACAGGCGGTTTGGGCAGAGAGGCTTACCGCTTCTCAGGGTTGAAATGCTTGGTGAGCCCCTGCCAGCATTCGTAGTAATGCGCCTGCAATTGCGCGGTTTCGAGCGCGAAGCGCGTCGGCTTGATCAGCGTGCGCGTTTCGAACATGAACGCCATTGTGTCGCCCACTTTCACAGGCTTCGATGTATCGGCGTTCGACGCCTTCTCGAAAGTACCCGCATCCGGACCATGTCCCGACATGCAGTTATGCAGGCTGGATCCACCCGGCATGAACCCTTCGGACTTTGCGTCGTACACGCCGTGGACTAAACCCATGAATTCGCTCGCCACGTTCCGGTGGAACCACGGCGGCCTGAATGTGTTCTCGCTTGCCAGCCAGCGCGGCGGAAAAATCACGAAGTCGATGGCATCGACGCCCGGCGTATCGGTCTGCGATTGCAGCACCAGAAAGATCGATGGATCGGGATGGTCGAAGCTGATCGAGCCGATGGTATTGAACAGACGCAAATCGTATTTGTACGGCGCGTAGTTGCCGTGCCACGCGACGACGTCGAGCGGCGAATGACCAATGTCCGCTCGCCACAACACGCCGTTCATCTTCGCCACGAGTTCGAACGCGCCCTCGCGATCTTCATACGCTGCATGCGGCGTGAGAAAGTCGCGCGGGTTCGCAAGACCATTCGAGCCGATGGGACCCAGGTCCGGCAAGCGCAATAACGCGCCGAAGTTTTCGCAGATATACCCGCGTGCGGTGTTATCGGGCAGTGAGACGGAAAAGCGCACGCCGCGAGGAATGACGGCGATTTCGAACGGTTCAATATCGAGGCGGCCGAGTTCTGTCGCGATCGACAAGCGCCCTTCCTGCGGCACGATCAGCAGTTCGCCGTCGGCGTTATAAAAGAACCGGTCCTGCATCGATTGATTCGCTGCGTACAGATGGATGGCGCAGCCTTGCATGGATTCGGCGGCGCCGTTGCCGGCCATCGTGACCCAGCCATCGATGAAATCCGTCGGCACATCAGGCATGGGCAACGGGTCCCATCGAAGCTGATTGGGCGGCGTCGGCGGTACGTCGGCGAAGTTCGCCACGAGTTTGTTGCCGGCTCCGACTTGCGTGAACGGCTGATGCACCGCCGCCGGCCTGATCCGATACAACCACGACCGCCGGTTATGTCCGCGCGGCGCGGTAAATGCCGTGCCGGAAAGCTGCTCAGCGTACAAGCCGTAGCTCACGCGCTGCGGCGAATTACGTCCGAGCGGCAACGCGCCGGGCAGCGCCTCGGTTGCGAAGTCGGCGGCGAAGCCTGACTGGTACAGCCGGCTGACATCGGTATGGCTCGTGAAAGCACCGGGCGATTCTGGGTTCATGGACTGGTCCTCAAGCGACATGCGTTCGATTACGCATGGTAAAACCAATTACGATACGTAAAACTATTGTTAACCCTAAGCATGAAGCAGCAGATTGATACCGGTGCATATCGATATGTGGATTTTGTGCAAAGCCGCATGCATGGCACTGCTACCATCGACACAACATTGCTCGAGAACTTCGCCTGAATGATTGCACCGACCGTCCAGCAACTCGTCTCGCGCGCCTCGGACTATCCGTTTCCGGGCGCGCGCATTGTCATGGGCGAAGGGGCGCGTGCGGAATCGGCCATTGCCTTTTACGAGAGCTTTGCACTCGCGAGCGCCTACGAGCCCATCTTCGATGTCAGCACGCGGGGCTTGCCGCAATCGCTGACGGCATCGGTTGAGAGCGCGGAGCGTTTCGGCGATGAACTCGGTTTCCAGGCATTGACGCTCACCGCGGACGGCGCGCCGTTCGATCCCTTCGCGCAACTCGACGACGACCCGCGGCTCGTTGCGCTCGACCGTCTTTCACGTGCGTTGCATGCGTTCAATTTTTTTGGCGCGCAGCGGCCCGGGTTGTTGTTCTTGCGGGTTCACGAGCGCTTGCTGAAGAGCGTGAAGTACGACCATGGGAAGCACTTTTCTTCTGTGCTGATCGAGTTCGGGTTGAATCCGGCGAGGATCGTGATTGAATTGCCGTCGGCGGCGGTCGCGCACCGGACGTTCCTTGGGTATCTGGTCAAGAGCTATCAGAAGTACGGTTTCAAGGTTGCGGGGAACCTGGCGAACGCGGGGCAGATCATGGCGGTGTCGGATATGGCGCGGCTTGATTTCATCAAGATGGATGCCGGCGCCGCGTTGCGGGATTCGGTGGTCAAGCCGTTGGTCGGGTATGCGCACCGGTTGAAGATCCCGCTGATCTTCAGCAACGTGTTGGATGAGGCGCAGTTCGATGCGCTACAACAGTTCGATGTGAATTTTGTGCAGGGACCTGCGTTTGAAGCGCATGACATCGACGTATTGGGCCGTTCGCGCTCAAGCAAGTAATTCGAGGATTCGCCGCTCGGTGAATCCGCTGCCGATCAGATCTTTTTCACGCGCCCGGCACGCAACGCTTTAGCCACCGTACAACCTGTTCTGCATCGCATCGATGGCTGATGCCGAACTCGGTTTGCATGGCCCAACCTGCGCCAAGGCAATGCACGACCGGCGGAAAACCCAAATAAATTGTGCAGAGCAGCAACGAATCCGCGGTCTTGAATGCTGCAGAGCGCCTTGACTTTCATCGAATCGAATACGATCATTCGCTCACAGAACGAGCAAATGATCGTGGCAAGGCAAACCGGTGGAAGCCAAACCCGCCGGAACACGCCGCGGCAAGAGACATAGCACCGCGCCGGGCATGCCCCGCGGCGCATCCAGATCAGAGGAAGACACCATGACGTCCGCAACCCCAACAACCGCCGATGTGATCCTGCACATCGGCGCAGGCTCTTTTCACCGTGCGCATCAGGCGTGGTATCTGCACAAGCTGATTGAATCCGGCGATACACAATGGTCGCTGACCGTCGGCAACATTCGCGGCGACATGAACGCCGTACTCGAGGCGCTTGCCGCACAAAACGGCACCTACACCCTAGAAACCGTCACGCCGCAGGGCGAACGCAAGTACGAAACCATCCGCTCGATCAAAAAGGTCGTGCCGTGGGCCGCGGACCTCGACGCGCTGATCGCGGCGGGCGCGGCGCCGGAGTGCAAGATCGTATCGTTCACGGTAACCGAAGGCGGTTATTACCTCGATGAACACCACAAGCTCGACCGCGCAAATCCCGATCTCGCGGCCGACCTGAAAGGCGCGCGCACGACCATCTACGGCGCGCTCGCCGCGATTCTCGATGCCCGCATGAAGCAGAACGCCGGCAAGGTGACGCTGCAGAACTGCGACAACCTGCGCAGCAACGGTGACCGGTTCAAGGCCGGCATGCTCGAATTCCTGCAATTGCGCGGCGAAACTGCGCTGCGCGACTGG
>NZ_CAXTGZ010000483.1:2093-4635 GCF_964243625.1 uncultured Caballeronia sp. | reverse complement strand
CGACAGAGCATCGAGCAACGCGCGGCCGTAGGCATCGGCGTCGCTGGTATCGAGCAGCGCGACGCCGGGAAAAGTATCGGCAAAAGCAAACGACGGGATTGCGTTCCCGACCACCGGAATACCCGACGCGAGCGCTTCGAGAAAGCCGATGCTGTGTGCCTCGAAACTCGAAGGCATCGCGAACGCCCGTGACTCGCGCAGGATCTCGGCCACGTTGGACTGCGGCCCGATTATCTTCACGCGATCGTTCAAGCCGAGTTCGTCGACGAGTTTCACGATTGCCGCGTGATACGCGAGATTCTCGATCACGCCGCAAAGCAGCAGACGCACGTCGGGATCGACAGCGGCCACGCGGGCGAACGCCTGGACGGTCTGCAACTGGTTCTTCTCGGGGATATAACGCCCGATCTGGACGATCTGGCGGATTCCCGTCGATGTCAACGGTTCGCTCGTCTGCGTGAAGCGCGAGATATCGACGCCGTTCGGCACCACGATCATGGACGGATGCGAACCGACTTCCTTGACGTAATCATCGATATTCTTCTGCGATACCCCGATCACCGCCTTGGCGCGCCCCGACAGCAGGCGTTCCGCAAACAGCAACGCGTTGTTCGCGAAGTCGTTGGCGCCGGAGTGCATGACCCACACAATCGGCACGCGGGTCGGCAACGCGCGGACGTACAGCGCGGGTATGGTCGCGTGCGCGAAGATGATGTCGGGTTTGAAGCGGCGAATGGCGCGATGCAAGAACAGCAGTCGGCCGACCTTGCCGAGCGAGCGCTGCGGAAACAGACACAAGACGTTGTTCGCCCGCAGCTCGGCGCTGATGTGTTCGAAATCGTCGTGCTCCGGCATCAACGACGTGATGCAAACATCGTGACCACCTTGCTGATGCCCGATCGCTACGCCCTTCGCAAGCACCTCGGCCCCTGATAACCGGGGTGCAAGAACGACTTGAAGAATTCTCATTTGGCTGTCTTCCCCTCGCCTTTCTAAAGCGTGTCCTGCTAGCCAATGCCGTCGGGTGGACACTGCCGTCCACGTGGCCCTCTCGGCACGCCTCGTTCGCGTGCGGCCACTTAGCTGGCTTGCTTCATTGTTTTTTATGAAAGTTAAGTGCGTTTGTCACTGCGGACCGTTCAACGCACGCAACGATAAGATACCCGAGCGCATGCCGTACGCGCCGCCATCAAGTAGCATTAATCGGTCGGTAATGAGTGGTAACAGACGCTTAGACAAATGAAGCGTTCAGCGAACCGCGAGAAGATGAGAAATCGAGGGGTGAAAGCAGGGTTAACGCTGCGGTTGCGGCAAGCGCCGCGAACGCCGCGGCTAAAGAGGGGACACGCGTAGTGATCGCACACGCTTCGTGATCGATGACCGAGCGAAGCCGTGTGCGTTGAAAAGTCGCGCGCTGCGATGCGCTAAAGGCGGGTTACTCGTCCTTCGGGCACTGCAGGTTGCAACCGTTTGGATCGCCCAGATCACCACGGCGGCGTTTGGCCGTTTCCTTGTTCTGGTACTTGTCGGACGGCGCGGAAGCCGCGAATTGCAATTGCGGGTGCTCCTTCAGCCGGAACTGGTCTTGCAGGATACCGCCCGGAATGCCGGGTGAATTTTGCGCAAATGCAACGGGCACAAAGGCAACGGCGCCGGCAACAAACGCGATGGATGCGGCAATACTTAAAAGCAGTTTCATGGCGGCAGTACAGTCTCTAGCAAGTCGATGAACAGACTTCGGTTAAACGTCCGGTCACGAATGTTTCAGAAAAGCATACCGAAGATCCGGACCGCGAAATCTGATTCTAAACGCTTGCTCCGCAATCGGCCGGTTACGCGGCCCTCGCGCATGTATCGGCGTATTACATTAGCTTACAACGCGCTGTCTTGGCTCACGTCGGCACTGAGCCGCCGAGTGCGGCTTCAAGGTCCAGCAGTTCGCCGCAATGCAGCGGATCGTAGCCTTCGAGTTGCGCCACGCCGCCCTTGAACGCTGCGCTGCGCAGCACGTCGAGCACGCCGGCTAGCTGGGCATCGGCGAGCTTGTCGCGGTCGCAGGCGAACAGATAATCCTCGTCGATGATCGGGATGAAATCGAGCGCGAACTGCTGCGCCGCCGGCTGCACGCCGAAGCCGAGGTCGGCCATGCCGCTCGCCACGAATGCGGCAATCGCTGAATGTGTCAGTTCGGCAGTCGCGTAACCGTTGATGGTCGCCGGATTCACGCCGATTTGCCGCAGCGCCAGGTCGAGCAACATGCGCGTGCCCGAGCCGGGTTGCCGGTTCACGAAGCGGATGTCGTCGCGGGCGAGATCGCGCAATCCGCGTATGCCTTTCGGATTGCCCTTCGGCAAGAAAAGTCCCTGCGTGCGTCGCGTCAGGTGAATCAGGCCGTGCCGCCCCGCATCCAGCCACGGCCGATAAATCTCCGCGCAACTCGCACGGAACTCGCCGATCGGCAAATGAAAACCCGCGAGCTCGCATTCACCGCGCGCCAGGGCGCTTACGGCTTCGGCGCTCTCCCGGTATTTGATATCGGCGG
>NZ_CAXTGZ010000483.1:0-2083 GCF_964243625.1 uncultured Caballeronia sp. | reverse complement strand
GCGGGAATCCGTTTTGCGGCCAGCGCACCGACGAGCGCCGCGACCGCATAACCGTGCGACGCGTGAATACGGACTTCACTGACCGCGCGCAACAACCGCCGGTTCAACTCACCGGCTACTTCGCTCGCCACCGCCTGAAGCGGACCGTCGAGCCGATCGTTCGACATACGCTGCGCCCGCAAGACGGCTTCACCGAGTTCCGACAACACCGACCCGCGCCCGCGCGACTTGGTGATCAGCGCGCCGCCCAATCGTGTCTCGATTTCGCGCAACAGGCCCCACGAATGCCGGTAGGACAAACCCTTAGCTGATGCTGCCTGCGCAATACTTCCGGTCTGCGAAACGAGCAGCAAAAGCGGCACGGCCGCGCTGAGACTGGCTTCGCGGCCTGCTGCATCGCGCAAGACGAGTTCGGTCCGGCATTCAACGTCGATCATATGCAGTTGTTGTTCCTATTGCCATCGACTGGATAGCCTCGTATCTTGCATATCAGAGGCTCGGTACAGCGATTATAAGACCGATATATGCATTAATAAAACATATGCCGAGCGATGGAGACTCCCCACATGGTCCAGATTGCCAGTAGCAACCCGAATGAACCCGCCGTCACGCCCGACGAACGCGTTGCGCGCCACTTGAAACCAGGTGCGTCGCTGATCGCCGTGCTGCACGCGATCCAGGACGAGGCCGGCTTCATTCCTGCCGATGTCATCGCCCCGCTCGCCGTGGCGATGTCGCTTTCGCGCGCCGAAGTGCATGGCGTGATCACCTATTACCACCACTTCCGCTCGGAACCGCCGGCGCGCGTCACGGTTCAGCTATGCCGCGCCGAAGCGTGCAAGAGCATGGGAACGGAGGCGCTGGCCGAGCATATCGAAGGACATACCGGCTGCAAGTTCGACTCCGGTCATCAGCCCGATACCGAACTCGAAACCGTCTATTGCCTCGGGCAATGCGCGTTGTCGCCGGCCATGACGATCAATGGCGAGCTGTACGCCCGCGTCACGCCGCAAAAATTCGATCGGCTATTTGAAGAGGCGCGCGTTCACACGAGCGTGGAGGACCTGGTATGACACGCATCTACGTTCCCTGCGATTCCTCGGCGCTGGCGCTCGGCGCCAATCGCGTTGCGCTGGCCGTTGCTTCGGAAGCCCAGAAACGCGGCATTGAAGTCGAGATCGTGCGTAACGGTTCGCGCGGCATGTTGTGGCTCGAACCGCTCGTCGAAGTCGAGACGGCGGAAGGCCGTATCGGCTATTCGAACGTCGATGAAGACGATGTCCCCGCCCTCTTCGACGCCGGCTTTGTTACCGGCGCTGCGCATGACAAGCGCATCGGCGTGGTCGACACCATGCCGTGGCTTGCGAACCAGCAGCGGCTGACATTCGCGCGCATCGGCATCACAGACCCGCTTTCCACCGATGACTACGTCGCCCACGGCGGCCTCGAAGGTCTGCGTCGTGCGCTCGAAACCGATGGCGACGCCGCATGTGAAGCGCTGCTCGAATCCGGCTTGCGCGGACGCGGCGGCGCGGCATTCCCGGCCGGCATCAAATGGCGTACGGTTCGCGCGGCCGTGGCGCCGCAGAAGTACGTGGTCTGCAACGCCGACGAAGGCGATTCCGGCACGTTCTCAGACCGCCTCGTGATGGAAAGCGATCCGTACATGTTGATCGAAGGGATGATCATCGCGGGGATCGTGACGAACGCGACGAAAGGCTACATCTATGTGCGCAGCGAATATCCGCACGCGATCACCACGCTGAACCGCGCGATTGTCAAAGCGCGCGAAGCCGGCTGGCTCGGTGCGAATGTGCTCGGCAGCGGCAAGGTGTTCGAACTCGAAGTCGCCAAGGGCGCGGGCTCGTATGTTTGCGGTGAGGAAACCGCGCTGCTGGAATCGCTGGAAGGAAAACGCGGCGTGGTGCGCGCGAAGCCGCCGGTTCCTGCGCTGGTCGGTTTGTTCGGCCAGCCGACGGTGATCAACAACGTCATCACACTGGCAACCGTGCCCATCATCTTCGCCAAGGGCGCGGCGTTCTACCGCGACTTCGGCATGGGCCGTTCACGCGGCACGCTGCCG
>NZ_CAXTGZ010000482.1:0-4645 GCF_964243625.1 uncultured Caballeronia sp. | reverse complement strand
GAGTCCGAGCACCATGACCGTTACAAACCATCCCGCAGACCATCCTGTTCCAGGCAGCGACAAATCGCAGCCCGAAGGCGCGCAGTGCCTCGGCGCATGCAATCCGGAAGAAAAGATCGAAGTCGTGGTGATGCTTCGCCGGCAAAACGAGGGCGAATTCAAGCAGTTGATGCAAAAGATCAACGAAGGCGCCGCCGATGCCGCCCCCATTTCCCGCGATGAATTCGGCAAGCGGTTCGGCGCATCCCAGGCCGATGTGACGCGGATTGAAGCGTTCGCGAAGGCGCACGGGCTCGATGTGGTCCGCGCCGATGCAAACTCGCGCAGCGTCGTGCTGTCCGGCACCATCGCGCAGTTCAGTACCGCGTTCAGCGTCAAGCTGGAGCGCTTCCAACACCACGCCATTGGTGAATATCGCGGACGCTCGGGCCCGGTGAACGTGCCATCGGACATGAAGGACATGGTCACCGCCGTGCTGGGCCTCGACAGCCGGCCTCAGGCACGCCCGCACTTCCGTTTCCGTCCGCCGATCAAGCCGGCGCGCGGCGGCACGAGCACGTCCTACACGCCGCTCGATCTCGCACGCCTCTACAACTTTCCCGCCGGCGATGGCAGCGGCCAGTGCGTCGGCATCATCGAACTGGGGGGAGGCTACAAGCAGAGCGATCTCAGCGCGTATTTCTCGAAGCTCGGCGTGGGGAAGCCGGACGTGGTGTCCGTTGGCGTCGATCAGGCGAATAACGCGCCGAGTGGCAACCCGAACGGGCCGGACGGCGAAGTGACGCTGGATATCGAAATTGTCGGTGCGATCGTGCCGGGTGCGCGCATCGCGGTGTACTTCACGACCAACAGCGACGCGGGATTCGTCGATGCCGTGAACCGCGCAATCCACGACGATGCCAACAAACCCTCGGTTGTATCCATCAGTTGGGGCGGCCCGGAATCGAACTGGACGGCGCAATCGCAAAACGCATTCAACGACGTGCTGCAATCGGCCGCGGTCATGGGCGTGACGGTCTGCGTGGCCTCGGGCGACAGCGGCTCGAGCGACGGTGTGGCCGACAACGGCGATCACGTCGACTTCCCGGCATCGAGCCCTTACGTGCTCGCGTGCGGCGGGACGCATCTGAGTGCATCGGCGAACGGAATCGGCAGTGAAGTTGTCTGGAACGACGGCGACCAGGGCGGCGCCGGCGGTGGCGGCGTGAGCGCGGTGTTCGCGTTGCCCGTCTGGCAGAACGGCTTGAAGGTGAAGCGCACGGAAGGCGGCACGACTGCGCTTGCCAAACGTGGCGTACCCGATGTCGCCGGCGACGCGTCGCCGCTTACCGGCTACGACGTGCTGATCGGCGGCACGGAAACGGTCGTGGGCGGCACGAGCGCGGTTGCGCCGCTTTGGGCGGCATTGATCGCGCGGATCAATGCGGCGGCGGGCAAGCCGGCAGGTTTCATCAACCCGAAGCTGTATCTTGCGAAAACGGCCGGGCACGACATCACGCAAGGCAATAATGGGAGCTTCGAGGCATCGGCGGGATGGGATGCATGCACGGGTCTCGGCAGTCCCGATGGCGCAAAAGTCGCGGCGGCGCTTAAATAGGGAAACGCAAGAAAGCAGGCAGGCAAACGGCAAGAACTCCAACAACAAAGCTAGGAGCAAACATGACGAACTCACCGGCGGCAGCGAAATCATCAAGTGCATCTTCCGGCAAGAAAGACCAGCCGTATTTCGATCCGACGCCGTACGGCAATGGTCCCGATGACGCCATTGACGCCACCCTGACCGACGAAAGCGCCGCGATCACGCATCACTCGGCGGTTATCGGCGGGAAGACGATCAACTATACGGCGACCGCCGGGCACCTCGTGATCGTCGATCCAAGCAGCTCGAAGCCTACCGCCAAACTCTTCTACGTTGCGTTCACGCAGGACAACCAGACTGAGGAAGCGCGTCCGCTGACGTTCTTCTATAACGGCGGGCCGGGGTCGTCGTCGGTGTTCGTGTTGCTGGGTTCGTATGCGCCAATGCGCATCAAGACTTCGACACCCTACTTCACGCCGCCCGCGCCGTACCAGATGGAAGACAATCCGGACAGCCTGCTCGACAAGAGCGACCTCGTGTTCATCAACCCGGTAGGGACGGGCTACTCGGCGGCGATCGCGCCGAACAAGAACCGCGATTTCTGGGGCGTTGATCAGGATGCCGATTCAATCAAGCAATTCATCAAGCGCTTCCTGACCAAGAACAATCGATGGAATTCGCCCAAGTTTCTGTATGGAGAGTCGTATGGCACGGCGCGCAGTTGCGTGCTTGCGTACCGCCTGCATGAGGACGGCGTGGACCTGAACGGCATCACGTTGCAGTCGTCCATTCTCGATTACACGCAGACGGGCAACCCGGTCGGCGCACTGCCGACCGCCGCTGCCGATGCGTGGTTCCACAAGAAGCTCGGTGTGCATCCGCGGCCAGCCGATCTGCTGGAATTCTCGGAAGAGGTGGCGCAGTTTGCGCGCACGGATTACATCGCGGCGTTGCGCAAGTTTCCGCAGACCGACGACGATACCGTCGAGAAACTCTCGGAATACACGGGTATCGACAAAGCCACGCTGATTGCGTGGAGTCTCGATGTCGCTTCGTATGACAGCCGCGGCAATTCGCTTTTTCTCACCACGCTGCTGAAATCGAGGGGCGTGGCGCTCGGTTCCTACGATGGCCGCGTGACGGCGATATCAACGGGCATCGCCGGAAAGATCGATCCGAATTCCGGCGGCAACGATCCGACCATGACGGCAGTCACCGGCGTGTACACCGCGATGTGGAACCAGTACCTGAACGAGAAGCTGAAGTTCACATCCACGTCGTCTTTCACCGATCTCAACGATCAGGCCTTTCTCAACTGGGATTTCCATCACAAGGACCCGACCGGCGCGGAAAAAGGCATGGACGCCAAGGGCAATATCATTCTCTACACGGCGGGGGATCTTGCAGCGGTGATGGCGTTGAACATCGACTTGAAGGTGTTGTCGGCGAACGGATTCTTTGACTTCGTGACGCCGTTCTACCAGACGGTGCTGGATCTGCAGCAAATGCCGCTCATCGATAAAACCGTGCGCGAGAATCTCTCCGCGAAGTTTTATCCATCGGGTCACATGATTTATCTCGATGGTGGATCGCGCACGCAGCTCAAGGCGGATCTCTCGACCATGTACGAGGCAGCGACGGCGAACCACAACGCGATGAGCCGGATTCGCGCATTGCAGGAGCGCAAGAGAGACTAGGGGTTTGCGCTTCGGCGGCATTGGCGGGAACACGGTTTGCGAAAGAAGGGCGAACGCATGTCAGATGCGTCAGTTCAATTGCAAAATGGAGTTCTCCCCAATGCCGACCCCGAAGAAGAATGGAAGCGCTGCTGCGCCCCAGTCAAACGCCAGCGCTGTTGCGCGCACGCCCTCGCAGAACAATACGAATCCCAAGCTGGACAGCCTCGAACAATTCCGCTCGGACGCAACGAACCAGGCGTTGACGACGAATCAAGGCGTCAAGGTCTCCGATAACCAGAACACACTCAAAGTGGGTCCGCGCGGCCCGTCGCTGCTCGAAGATTTCATCATGCGTGAAAAAATCACGCACTTCGACCATGAGCGCATTCCCGAGCGGATCGTGCATGCGCGTGGTTCCGCCGCGCATGGCGTATTCAAGCCGTACAAGGCCCACACCGATCTGACGAAGGCCGCCTTCTTGTCGGACCCGAACAAGGAAACGCCCGTCTACGTGCGTTTTTCGACGGTTCAGGGTTCGCGCGGCTCAGCAGATACGGTGCGCGATGTACGTGGTTTCGCGGTCAAGTTCTACACGGACGAAGGCAACTTCGATATGGTCGGCAACAACATGCCGGTCTTTTTTATCCAGGACGCCATCAAGTTTCCGGACTTCGTGCATGCCGTGAAGCCCGAACCGCATAACGAAATGCCGCAGGGCGGATCGGCGCATGACACGTTCTGGGACTTCGTCTCACTCGTGCCGGAGTCAGCGCATATGGTCCTGTGGACCATGTCGGATCGCGCAATCCCGCGCAGCCTTCGCACCATGGAAGGATTCGGCATCCATACATTTCGTCTGGTGAATGCCGAGGGCAAGGGACGCTTCGTCAAGTTCCACTGGCGTCCGACCATCGGTTCCGCATCACTTTTGTGGGACGAAGCGCAAAAACTCGCGGGCAAGGACTCGGACTTTCACCGGCGCGACCTGTGGGAAGCGATCGACATGGGCGATTACCCGGAATGGGAATTGGGCGTGCAGATCGTGGAAGAGGATCAGGAGCACTCGTTCGACTTCGACATTCTCGATCCGACCAAGATCATCCCGGAAGAAATCGTGCCGATCACCATGCTCGGCAAGCTCACGCTGAACCGCAATCCGGATAACTTCTTCGCCGAGACCGAGCAGGTTGCGTTCTGTCCGGGACACATTGTTCCGGGTATCGATTTCTCGAACGATCCGCTGCTGCAAGGCCGTTTGTTCTCCTACACCGACACCCAGATCAGCCGCCTTGGCGGTCCGAACTTTCACGAAATTCCGATCAACCGCACGATCGCGCCGATGCACAACAATCAGCGCGATGCGAAGCACCGGATGACAGTGAACCGC
>NZ_CAXTGZ010000481.1:0-4660 GCF_964243625.1 uncultured Caballeronia sp. | reverse complement strand
GTGTTCGATTCGATCTATCAGCCGCAGTAATAGCGGCGAGTTTCAAAGCATGAAGCACAGCATCGCCTGCGTTGATCCGCTCGCGATGCTGTAGTCGTAAGAAGCCACAAAAAACCAGCAACACCACCACGGCCGCACAGACGGTCAGAACCCCGAAGCGCCGTTCCCCGCGACGCAACGGTACTGGATGATGGACGCATGACAACTTTCACTTTCCGCAAGCCCAGCGCGCTGCCGGGCTTCGGCCTGACGCTCGGCGTCACGGTGGCGTATCTGAGCCTCGTGGTGCTGATTCCGCTCGCCGCGACCTTTGCCAAGACGGCCACCCTCGACTGGGCAACGTTCGTGCGAGCCGTCACGTCGCCGCGTGTGCTGGCGTCGTATCGGCTGACGTTTTCGGCCGCGCTCGGCGGCGCGCTGATCAACGCCGTGTTCGGCTTTCTGGTCGCCTGGGTGCTGGTCCGCTATACGTTTCCGTTCAAGCGGATCGTGGACGCTGTAGTCGATCTGCCGTTTGCGTTGCCTACCTCCGTAGCAGGCATTGCGCTCGCGGCCGTGTATGCGCCCAATGGCTGGATTGGACAATTTCTCGCGCCGCTCGGGCTCAAAGTGGCGTTTACGCCGCTGGGCGTGCTGGTGGCGCTGACGTTCATCGGCTTGCCGTTCGTGGTGCGGACCGTGCAGCCGGTGCTCGAAGACTTCGAGCGCGAACAGGAAGAAGCCGCCGCGTGCCTTGGCGCGACTCGCTGGCTGACGTTTCGCCGCGTGGTCCTGCCGTCGCTGTTCCCCGCGCTTCTGACCGGCTTCGCGCTTGCCTTCGCGCGCGCGCTGGGCGAGTACGGGTCGGTGATTTTCATCGCGGGTAATGTGCCGATGAAATCCGAAATCACGTCGTTGCTGATCATCACGAAGCTCGAACAGTACGACTATGCCGGGGCGACCGCGATTGCGGTCGTGATGCTGTGCGTGTCCTTCTTGATGCTGCTCATGATCAACACGCTGCAATGGTTCCTCCAGCGGCGCACCAGCCGCGGCGGAGCGGGTCCCGCGCCGGCGCTGGCCGGTTCACTGCATGTCGATGGAGCCAAAGCATGAGCGGCGTCGACCAGAAAGCGGCGGATCTCGGGGCGCTGCGTGCCATCGAACACAAGCTCGATCCCGTTACCGAATCGCGCGCCGTGCGCTGGATCCTGACGACGATCGCGCTGATCTTTCTCGCGCTGTTTCTCGTCGTGCCGCTTGCTGCCGTGTTTGCGCAGGCCTTTGCGAAGGGCGTGGCGTATTACTTCGATTCGTTGAAGGACCCCGATGCGTGGTCCGCCATCAAGCTCACGTTGATCACGGCGGCCATTGCCGTGCCGCTGAACGTTGTGTTCGGACTCTGCGCTTCGTGGGCGATCGCCAAGTTCGAGTTTCGTGGCAAGGCATTTCTCACCACGCTGATCGACTTGCCGTTTTCGGTCTCGCCGGTCGTCTCGGGCCTCATCTACGTGCTGATGTTCGGCGCGCAAGGCTGGTTCGGACCATGGCTCATCGACCATAACGTGCAGATCATCTTTGCCGTGCCGGGCATCGTGCTCGCAACGATCTTCGTCACGTTCCCGTTTGTCGCCCGTGAGCTGATCCCGCTGATGCAGGCCCAAGGCAACGACGAAGAAGAAGCGGCGCACGTGCTTGGCGCGTCGGGCTGGCAAATCTTCCGGCGCGTGACGCTGCCCAATGTGAAGTGGGGTCTCCTGTACGGCGTGATCCTCTGTAACGCGCGGGCGATGGGCGAGTTCGGCGCCGTGTCCGTGGTCTCGGGCCATATTCGCGGCCAGACCGACACCATGCCGCTGCACGTCGAAATTCTCTACAACGAATACAACTTCTCGGCGGCGTTCGCCGTGGCCTCGTTGCTGGCGCTGCTGGCGCTCGTCACGCTCGGGCTGAAACTGCTCGCCGAAAACCGCATGGAGAAATCGATAAAAGCCGCGCAGGCCCGGCCTGCCGATATCGACGTAAACAAGCCCGCGGCCGCGTCACTCCAGAACTAGAAGGCGAAGATCACCATGAGCATCATCGTTCGCAATTTGCAAAAGCGCTTTGGCGATTTCGTCGCGCTGGATAACGTCTCGCTGGACTTCCCCGCGGGCGAACTGGTCGCGTTGCTTGGACCGTCGGGCTGCGGCAAGACCACGTTGTTGCGCGTGATCGCGGGACTCGAATACGCGGATGCGGGTTCGGTCGTGCTGAACGGCGAAGACGTCGCGGAGGTCGGCGCGCGCGAACGTCAGGTCGGTTTCGTGTTCCAGCATTACGCGCTGTTCCGCCATATGACCGTGTTCGAGAACGTCGCGTTCGGGCTGCGCGTGAAACCGCGCAAGGAACGGCCGCCGGAAGCCGTGATCCGCGAGAAAGTGCATGAGCTGCTGAAGCTCGTCCAGCTCGATTGGCTTGCGCAACGGTTTCCATCGGAGTTGTCGGGTGGTCAGCGGCAGCGCATTGCGCTGGCGCGTGCATTGGCTGTAGAGCCGAAAGTGCTGCTGCTCGACGAACCCTTCGGCGCGCTGGATGCCAAGGTCCGGAAGGAGCTGCGCAGCTGGTTGCGCCGTCTGCATGACGACCTGCATATCTCGACCATTTTCGTCACGCACGACCAGGAAGAAGCGTTGGAGGTCGCGGACCGGATCGTGGTGCTCAATCGCGGACATGTGGAGCAAGTGGGCAGCCCGCAAGACGTCTACGATCATCCGCAGACGTCGTTCGTGTACGAGTTCCTGGGCGCGGCAAACCGCCTGAAAGGGACCGTCGATGCACAAGGTTTCGTGGCGCAAGGCGCCGCCAAACCGATCGCGACCGAAGCCAGCTTCGCGGGTCCGGCGGTCGCCTACGTCCGGCCGCACGATCTCACGCTGTTCCCGACGGCGTCGGGTCATCGCGATGGGATCGTAGTCGACGTGCGCCGCGTCGTGACGCTCGGCGGTTCGGTGCGCGTGGACCTGGAAGGCGCGGAAGGCAACGTGCTCGAAGCCGAACTGGATCGCGAGACGTGGCGCGCTTTGAACCTGAACATAGGCGATGGCGTGACCGCCGTCCCGCGCGTGCTGCGCGTGTTCCCGGCACATTGAGACTACCCAAGAAGAGAGGCTGACATGAACTTCCAGCAACTGCGTTTCGTCCGCGAGGCCGTGCGCCAGAACATGAATCTGACCGAGGTCGCGAACGTGCTTTATACGTCGCAATCGGGTGTATCGAAGCAGATCAAGGACCTCGAGGATGAACTCGGCGTCGACATTTTCATTCGTCGCGGCAAGCGTCTGACGGGCCTGACGGAGCCGGGCAAGGAAGTGCATCAGGTGATCGAACGCATGCTGCTCGATGCCGAGAACCTTCGCCGCGTCGCGCGCCAGTTCGCCGATCAGGACAACGGCCATCTGGTCGTGGCGACCACGCACACGCAGGCGCGCTATGCGCTGCCCAAGGTGATCCGCCAGTTCACCGAGGTGTTCCCGAAAGTCCACCTCGCGCTGCGCCAGGGCAGCCCGCAGCAGATCGCGCAGATGATCATCAATGGCGAGGCGGACATCGGTATTTCGACAGAAGCGCTCGACCGCTATCCGGACATCATTACCTTCCCATGCTATTCGTGGCATCACACGGTAGTCGTGCCGAAGGGCCATCCGCTGGTCGGACGCGAGAACCTCACGCTCGACGAAATCGCCGAATACCCGATCGTCACCTACGACAACGATTTCACCGGCCGTTCGCACGTCGACCAGGCGTTCGCGAAAGTGGGCGCGATGCCGGACGTGGTGCTGACCGCCATCGATGCCGACGTGATCAAGACCTATGTGGAACTGGGCATGGGTATCGGCATTGTGGCTGCAATGGCCTTCGATGAAAAGCGCGATACCGAACTCGTCGCGCTCGATACCCAACATCTGTTCGAGGCGAGCACCACGCGCGTGGGCTTGCGCAAGGGCGCCTTCCTTCGCGCTTACGCGTACAAGCTGATCGAGATGTTCGCGCCGCAACTGGATGAAGCGCAAATCGCGGCGCAGTTGCGCGAGGCGGCGTAAAACTCGCTTCAGACACGCTCCGCTACAATTGCGGCATGAACTCCTTACACACTTCATTGCCGCAGATTGCCGTCCTCGCCACCGGTGGCACCATCGCGGGCGAGGCGAGCGATGTCGCGAAAACCTCGGGTTACAAGGCCGGCGTTGTCGGCGTCGACAAACTGCTTCACGCCGTGCCGTCCTTGTCGCAGGTTGCGCGGATTCACGCGGAGCAAGTCGCGAGTATCGACAGCAAGGACATGACGCCGGCGCTCTGGGCCAATTTATGCGCACGCGTGAATGTCTTGCTCGCGCAGGATGACATCGATGGCGTCGTCATCACTCATGGCACGGATACGCTCGAAGAAACCGCGTATCTGCTGCATCTCACCGTCAAGAGCGACAAGCCGGTTGTGCTGACGGCGGCCATGCGGCCATCGACTGCCTTATCCGCCGATGGGCCGCTCAATTTGCTCAACGCGGTCACTGTGGCGGCGAGCAAGGCATCGTGGAAGCAGGGCGTGCTGGTCGCGTTCAACAATCAGATCCACAGCGGGCGCGATGTCACCAAGACCAGCACCTACGCCGTCGATGCCTTCCGATCGCCTGAGGGCGGCGCG
>NZ_CAXTGZ010000480.1:0-4668 GCF_964243625.1 uncultured Caballeronia sp. | reverse complement strand
GCTCCTGAAAACACTCACCGTTACCTCGCTTTGAAGCCTCATTCTGCTTTAAACACCGAGTGACGCGCCCATCCGCGTGAACCATCACTGCTCCCGAATTCCCTCACCTTCGTCCCCACGATGACACCCGGGCCTGAAATAAACGATGGGGCACCTCCCGTAAAGCCTCACCTTTGCGGCACATCCAAGCGATTTCGAGGTCCAGCCGTGTGCCAAATCCGCCGTACACGCTCGATTACGACGATCCAAGACCCCGCAAAAGCTCACCTTAGCCAAGGATCTAAGGTCTGTGGGGCCGACTTCTACTCAAATCGCAGCCTCCCGAAAAGTCTCACCCTAAGCACGAGATGCTGTCGGCATCTGCCTTATATTCTTATTACTATCAATATGTTAGGTGATGAAGTCAGGGTTTTCAGATGGCGAGCGGTGGTTGAAAAACGTCGAGGTGCAAGAGGGGCTCCCGAATACGCTCACCGATGGATCACTACTGGGTACTCGCTGGCATAGGAAATGACGGTTGATGCCTCCCGAAAAAGCTCACCTTTACCGCCGCTAGCTGAAATACCCTTTAAAACCGAGAATATTAGGCCTTTAAGGTTGAAACTTCACTCCCGAACCCTCCCGTAACTCCTCACCTTAAGCCGCAAACATCGCAGGCGATCATGCAAGCATTCGGTCTTGGCGCCTGTATAACCTCACCCTCGAGTGACGTTGGCCCCCGTGAACCCTCACCATTAGGTAATAATGACCGATTATAACTGGATTTTTTGCGATTTCTTAGCCCCCGCAAACACTCACTTAACGAATTGATGTCGCAGATGCTCCTTGTCTACTGGGCGGGCTTGTTCACTACGCGATCTCCCGAATAATCTCACCTGTCGAAACGGCACGACTCCCGAATCCGCTCACGGATGCTCCCGTGATGACTCACTGTCGTTCCTGAACCCAATCACCTCCAGCCCCCGTCAGCGCTCACCTTCTATCCCGCAGACACTCACCTTTGCGTCCGGAAAGCCTTACTCCATAAGGGTCTGCCGTGGCGTTAACGTTTTTAACTAGGGTTCAAAGGTGTTTACTTCTAATACTCTCAAGACAGGGAGATTCTAGATAGAGAACCGTTACACCCCTTCGGCTCGTGAAACATCGTCGAAGCAGTCACGGCTTAAACAAACTGCTAGTAATCAACAAGTTAAGCTATTAAGCTCTACATGTTTCACGGAAACCACTGTCGCCGGAAGGTGATTTTGGCGTAACGGAGCACGAGCGCTTGCAAAGCTTGCCTAGTTCTCAGCTTTCTTTGGAATCGTAGTGATTGCTACGTAATGTATTATGTATCGAACGAAATAAGTGCCGGGAGGGTTTATGAATGATGAAGAGCGCCTTGATCTGCGTACTGAGCTTGCTGAATTAAAAGCCAATGGCGCACGAAGGCAAGACCTTTCGCAACATGCATGCAAGCGGCTCTTCTTCGATTTCGGCATCCGGCCATCCATGGCTACAGTAAGGGACCTAACTCAGACCGGAAGCGCAAGCGACATCCCGAAGGATATCGATGCGTTCTGGACCCGAATTAGGTCGGCGTCCCGAATTCGCATCGATGGTGGCGCGATTCCCGATGCTTTGCAGGAGCGCGCAGGCGAACTCCTTGGGCAACTGTTTCAGGAAGCAAGGCATTTAGCCAGTCAATCGCTCGAGATAGAACGTAACGCAGCAAAGAGCGACGCGGACACCGCATTGAGTCGTCTTCACGATTTCGAAGTACGGTTCGCTACCGTCAATGAAGCGCTCCTACGAAGCGAAGCGCGGGCGGACGCGGCGTTGGCACACAATTCTGCATTGGAAGCAGAAATGCATGCGCTCCGTGACCGGGATTCAAACGCTCAGGGCGGTCTCCACGCGTTAATCCAGCGTCTGGAGGGTGAAAACGATGCCCTGACCAAACGTCTCGATGCCCAACAACTGACAAACGCCACGTTACGTGATCGACTGGATACCTTGAATTGCGAATTGCGGCAGAACACGGAGCACTATGCGCAGCAGATCAAGGACGCGGTGAGTGAGGCTGAGCGGCGCGTCAAGCCGATGCTGGTTGAACTCGATTCGCTTCGCGGCATGGCCGCGACGTACCAGACGAGTGTGCGCCAGGCCAGTCAGAAAGAATTTGATTTCATCCAGCAACTCAGCACTGCGAAAGCGCGCGCCGACCGACTTGAGCTGCAACTGCGCGAGAAATCCGACGAAATCGATGAACTCTCTTCCGAGCGCGACACCCTTCGCGCGCAAAGCGGAATCAGTAGAAGTGCAACACGGCTCATTTGCTCGTTGGTCGAAGAAGGACGGTTATTAAACAAGGAAATTCTGGCGCTTGGCACCGAAGTCGACGCGTTTATCGTGCTGCCGTCGCGTTGTCCAACATGCATGGCTGGTGAGCCCGAACTTGCTCAGCACGGAAACGAGTTCGAGCTTTCGTGCCCTGATTGTGAGCGATCGTCGGGTGCCACGGCGTCACGGATTATGGCTGTCGCATGTTTCAAGACCGCAGAAATGCTCGATGCGAGCCAGCAAGTCGAAAGGTGAGGTTATTCGGGACCTGTTTTTCCGGCGGATCGTTCGTCCGCAACCGAAGCGTCATGCTTTGCATGGGCCAAATCACGCTCCCGTATTTCCTCACCTTTCCAGCGTTCCCACGCCCGATGCAGCCTGTGCGCTGAAATGTCTTGCTGAAATCCCAGCCACTGTCCGACCTGCTCGGGCACCGTTCCGCTTTCAAACCGGTCCGCGGCAAACGTGTTGCGCAAGGTCTGGGGACTGGCGCGAGCTACCCGGGAATCGGCAATACCGGCGGCCAGCGTAACCGCATCGATAGAGCGCAGCATCGTGGCCTTGTGCATGATCCGCCCCGACGCGGTAGACGGAAATAACAGGTCGCCTGGCAATCCGGCGGTTTTTCGTTCGCTGATCCACTGATCAAGCAACGCGACGGCGAAAGGCGCGAGCCGGGTTTGTCGTATAAGCGCGGAATTTGAGGCTTCGATTGTGAGCCATGGCTGATTCCAGTCAAAGCTACTAACGGTCAGCGCGGCCGCCTCTCCCGTTTTCACTCCCCCGCCAAGAAATACGCCGACGAGTGCACGGTCCCTGCTTTCACGCCAGCGTTGACCGGCCGATAAATCAACAATCGGCGAGAAAAGGTAGGCGACCAGCGCCGCGCGCTCGTTGTGCGATAGAAAACCGGTTGGCTCGTTCTCCCGTGCATCCCGCCAGGGTGCTTCGCCATCTTGTGCAATAAACCGAGCAGGATTCGTGGACGCGAGTTCTATCTGACGAACATGGTCCAGCACGCGCTCGATGAGCCGTAGATAGCGTACGCGCTGTGGTTTCCGGATATCCAGTTGGGTTACAAACTGTTCGATGGCGAGCCGGTCCACGGTCTTGAGATTGACGCGTTTGACGTCCAGCCATTCAAGAAACAGGCCCCATTGCGCGCGGTAGACGTTCGCTGACGATGCCTTGAATGCCTGACCGGCCATCCACGCATCGAACGCACTTACCGGATCGGCGTACCAACTCGTGCGCTCTCGCTCGAAAATGTCGTCGGTCCTGGCGTTCAGGGGCATCAGGAATGATCCTTAGAGGTGAACCTGCGGGCGAAGCCGCTTTTAATGCGTAACTGCAACCGCTAACTCGGGATGCCCGGCGCGTGCGGCCTGGTCGTAAGCATCAACTGCGAATGCAAACACGGGCGGCAGCGCATTGGACCTGCGAAAGTCTACAAGATCGTCTGTTTCGGGAAAGCTCAGGTCAACCGGGCGTGCAAACAGAGCTCTGAGCGCTGACTCGTGCCGGCCGGCAAAACCAAGATCCGCGAGAGCCTCTGCTTCGATTGCGAGCAGGAGCCGCCACGAAAGTGGGACTCCTTGCACGATATAGCGATGCGCAACCTCGCGTGTGATTCGCTTAAGGTCTCTCACCACGCGGGCGAATTCGGGGGTGTCGATACGATCTTCTTCGATGTCCATTTTTGTCTCCCTCTTTCGGCGATAACGGCAAGGTACGATACTGTACAAACATACAGTGGTTATCGCAATCTCCCTTTATCGCGGCGCTCCAATTTGCGCTGATGCAAGCTTGCAATGTGCGATTCCGCCTACGCGCTAATCAGACGCCATCGGCTGTCGGACCCACTATGGATTTGCGATGCTGTGTACACGGTCAGGACATTTCCTGACATGGCGCCGCGAACTTCGTTACATCGGATTCGCGCTTTTGATACGAAAGGAGATGAAGATGAACAAGGATCAGAAAGACGGCGTAGTAAAGCAAGCTAAGGGCAAGGTCAACGAAGTCGTCGGCAAGGTGACGGGTGACCGCGCCCAAGAAGCCAAGGGCGACGTGCAGCAGGCCGCCGGGAAGGTGCAGAAAGGTGCAGGCGATGCCCGCGAAGACATGAAGGACGCGTTGAAGAAGCACTAAGCGGTTCGACCGCGCCGTCACTATTTGATTAAGTGGCGGTTGTTTCATTCGAAGTAGATCAGCAAGCGAGGGCCGTGTCAGACGCAAGTCGGCACGGCCTTCCTGTTATGTCGCCCCACGCCAAGCGGAAACTTTATGCGCATCAAGTTTCTTGGTTAGACGCGTATATCAAGACCTGGCAGCACTCATTGATAT
>NZ_CAXTGZ010000479.1:0-4669 GCF_964243625.1 uncultured Caballeronia sp. | reverse complement strand
TCCAGGCGCATTTTTCGATCGTGAAGTGCACATCGACACGACCGGAATAAAGCCGATGATCACGTGGGGCACAAGTCCCGAGCATGTAATGGCTATCGATGGTGCCGTGCCCGATCCCGCCTGCGCACCCGACGACAAGCACCGCGCAGCCTGGCGCGACGCACTGGACTACATGGGGCTCGCTGCGGGACAAAGCTTGGAGGGAACGCCGGTGGACTGGGTGTTTATCGGCTCATGCACGAATTCGCGGCTGTCCGACCTGCGCAGCGCGGCAGCCGTGATTCGCGGACAGCAGGTTGCGAAGGGCGTGCATGCCTGGGTCGTGCCGGGTTCCGAGACAGTCAAGCGCGATGCCGAAGCGGAGGGTCTCGACCGCGTGTTCATTGCCGCTGGCTTCGAATGGCGCGAGCCGGGATGCAGCATGTGCGTTGCGGCCAATGGTGAGACCGTACCGCCTGGCGCGCGCTCGGTTTCAACGACCAACCGTAACTTCATCGGCCGTCAGGGCCCGGGCGCGCGCACGCATCTGGTGAGTCCACAAAGCGCTGCTGCTGCGGCCATCACCGGCGTAATCACCGACGCACGAAGGCACCGTCATGGATAAGTTCACTATGCTTAGCGGTGTTGCAGCACCACTGCTGAGGTCGAATATCGACACTGACACAGTGATACGGATAGAACGTCTCACGCAGAACGCCCGGCAGGATCTGGGTCCCTATGCATTTGAAGCGCTGCGCTTCCGGCCGGATGGCAGTGAAGATCCAGCATGCGTGCTGAACCAGGCCCCGTTTCGCGGGGCCCCGATCGTGCTCGCCGGAGAAAACTTCGGTTGTGGTTCGTCGCGCGAAGGCGCCGTTTGGGCTCTGATGGCTGCCGGCATACGCTGTGTGATTGCCGAAAGCTTTGGCGACATTTTCTACAACAACTGCTTTCAGAATGGCCTGTTGCCGGTTCGTCTGCCTGCAAACGAAATCGCGATGCTGGGTCAGGCCGTCGAGGTCGATCTGGAAAAACAAATGGTGAGTTCGGGCTCCCACGCTTTCCCGTTCGACATTGAACCGATCCGGCGCGAAGCGCTGCTCGAAGGTCTGGATGAAATTTCCCGCACCATGAAAAGCGCCGCCGTCATTACGCAGTGGGAAGAGAACGATCGTGTACAGCGGCCGTGGATTTGGGGTGGGTGATTGGAGAGGGCGGATTGCTGTGTCGAATGGGTGCGCGACGGCAAGGCTGGGAGCTTGGGCATCGCGACGGCGTATTACGCTGTCGTGCTGCTCGATGTTTCTCTCTCGGGCGCATGCGGTATCGATCTGTAAAGCGCGTAACGTACTGCGCGCAACGATGTTCCCGTGCTGACGCTCAATGCAGTGAATGATCTCGAAACGCGTGTGCACGGTCTTGATGTTGAATCTGACGATTGCCCCCGCAAGCCATTCGGCATGCGCGAAATGCTTGAGCGCAGGCGGGCCGTATTGCGGCGTTCATGCTGCCCCGACCTTCGTTTAGATTGCCAGACCACGCTTGCGTAGCCAGTCAAGCACGATCATTGCGATGGTATCGCTGTTGTCGTCGGCCATGAGCGCGTGAGAATTGCCCATAATGCCGCGCGCGGGCAAATCGATCCATTCGACATCTGCGCCCGCAGCCGCCAGCGCGTCGTACCAGCGACGCACTTTCGGCACCGAGTCGACCCAGAACGCGTGCCGATCGAGAAAGTCGCCCCAAACAAACAGATGAGGCACATGCCTGAGCGCGGCAGCATCGTTTTGATCGGCAGAAGGGGCGCCCGATGGCTCAAGCGAGATGACTGCCTTGATTCGTTCCGGCGCATTTAGCGCAGCGGTCAGCCCGAAATTACCGCCCTGGCTGTGCGTGAGAATGATGCTGGCGTCGAGTTTGCCGACAAGAGCGTCGTATGCGCGTTGCGTGCGCTCGTTGTTCGTCGACCAGCGGGGAACGAACTGGTTCATGAAGGTTTGCATCAACTCGACCGGGAAGCGCACGCCAGGGTGTGGGTACCTCGCTCCTGGGTCGCGATGCCATGATCCAACGGGCCCAAACCGAAAGGTCTCTTCCCATGCTTCTCGTGCGGTGCGGAAATACGGCGCTTCGTCATAGACCTCGGGATAGGGCGCCCATGAAGCACGGCCTCGCTCGACCGCATCCGAAACATAAACGTCAAATCCCGCCCGCAGGAAGAACATCTGCCAGCCGGGGCGGCCGTCGGGTGTCGTTTCCCAGTTGACGCCGCTCATGCCGCCTCCATGCCACAGCAGCAGGGGCCATTTGCTGGTCGGACGTTCGAGTTTGACGTACTGGACGTACATCTGGCCGGCAATGATCTCGCCGTTCTGATCGACCGGGTGAATCGCCCCTTGATTGGTACTGACCCGCTCACGAAACGGCATTCCTTGAAGGCTCAACATTTCTCCGCCCACATGGAAACTGCCCATGTCGCGGACTAGGACCGGGCTTGTCAGTAGCCGCAATGAATCCACCTGCGTTTCTTCGCTCATGACCAGACACCTCCACAGGGTAGCTATTGAAATAATGCCATCTTCATCGGCGGGCGTCCCCTGACATCAATCAGATCCGGCCGGCCGGCCGTGAGCACTACCACCACTAGCGCCCAAAGTCCCGAGAGACTCATGCCATCGCACTGGGTTTCATGCACGTTCCTTAAGTCTGGAAATTGTCTCGGACTGCCAAAAGCGCTTTGCGCTTGTGCCCGTTCTGTTGAGCACGCCGCTTCGAACGACGAAACGCAGACCGAACGGGTAACGGCGATATCTCTTCACATCGATTCACGAGGCTGTCATTTTTTACGGCCTGATTCTTCGTATCAGTCGATGTCGTCAACGACACCTTTCGATGATGCCGCTGACGGCTCTCTAAGCGGAAAAATGAACATGGCGGCGGCAAGGCCGAGTGTGCCGCCGAGCAGCGTTTCCCAGGCGCGGGCGACGAGCAACGCAAGCGAATGCACGCCGCTTGCCGCAAGCGTCACGATCAGCGTGAACGCGAATGCGCCGCACGCAATGTCGTAGCGCTCCGGTAGGGCCATTGCGTAGACGATGATGGCGAGCGCGGCGGCGATCCATATCAGCAGCGGCGCATGTTCCGCGACGGGCAGACAGGCGAGGCTCAACGGCACGCCGATCAGCGTGCCGACGATCCGCCGTCGCACGCGCAGCATTGTGCCGCTCGCCGATCCCGCGACGACATACGTGCAGGCAGTGATTGCCCACGACGATTCAACGAGGCCGATCGATTCGTTCAGACCGACGATGACCAACGCCGCGATCGACGCCTGAAGCCCCATGCAGAATTCGGGCGAGCATCGATGGGAGTCGGAGGCCGGGCCGGCAGAGAGCGCCGCGATGGAAACGGGGCGCTCAGCGGGCCCGCTCAGCACGCGCGGCACAATCGACGCGACCGCCGCGATCAATGCCGCCACGCTTATGGCGCGTAGATCGGCAGTGGTGAGCCGTGCGCCATAAGCGAGCAATTCGCCGATAAAAACCTGCGACCCGATGCCCGCGCCCAGCACCCCGAACCGCTTCAGATATCCGGTGAGGAACGCGCCGCTCACGAGAACCAGTTCCGGTCCCGCCAGACCAGCGAGCGCCAACGGGCGGGACATGACCACGAATACAAGCGCGCCCAGCGCGGCCGCGAGACTCAATAGTGCTAGATCGCGGCTCGACTGGGCTCGCGTCGTCTTGCCTTCGGACACGCTTGCCCAGAGCGCAATGTTGCCCGCGAGAAAGCCGAGCGACGCGCTGCCTGGCAAGCCGATCGCAACGTCGTGAAGCGTCCCGAGCGCCGCCGCAATGCCGTAAGCGGTCACGAGCCGCAACCCCTTGATGCGCCGATGCGTACCCGGGTCGACGCGATCCAGCCAGCACACTGCCGCGTTGAGCCGATTTCGGGTGGTGTGTGCGTCGTCATTCATGGCATTCCCTTTCTGGAAAGTGGTCCAGGTCGCCACAAAAACCTTTGGTTTGCGTGCGCATTCTTTCCCCACTTTCACAGCTCACATTGCCTGCATCGATACGGCGAACCGCTGGCATCACACGAAAGGAGCCGACTTGAGAGTCATCCGCCACACGGTCATTGCCGCCGCACTGGGTTGCGGTCCATCAACGGGATTGTGAAGTATGGGCAGGCCGAGTGTTCAGGATCTCACACGTGAGCGCCGATTACATCTTGGAGACGACAACTGTGCCGACCCGCGTCTAGCCACCATTCGATGCGGGGAGCAACACCCTCAACAGTTCGGCGATGTCAGGCAAGGACCCCACATAGCTGATCGGACCGTCGAAATCAATCGCGTTTTGCTGCATGCCTTTGGGTTTGGCGCCTGGTTCCAGAACAAACGTCAGGCCACCGGCGTGGTGAACGGCTTCCGTACCCCGGGAGCCGTCGTCGAGCGCACCTGACAGAAGGATTGCAACGCTTCGATTGCCGGCATGCAGAGCGACGGATTTGTATAACTCGTCCACAGTCCGATTGCGTAATTTGTCATCGCGACCGTCAATGAGCTGCGCCTCGCCTTGACTTCCCAATGTCAGAATCGCGTCGGGAGTTCCAAGATAACAAACGCCCGGCCCCATTAGTTGGCCGTTGCTCGCAATCTCCACGGGAAGGCTGCTGGAACGGCGAAGGA
>NZ_CAXTGZ010000478.1:0-4683 GCF_964243625.1 uncultured Caballeronia sp. | reverse complement strand
GCTTATTCAACCCGACATGGTCAAATAGCATTTCGGCCAATTCGGCTTTTGTCAGCGTAGGCGTTTCTGCCGTTGCCGCACCGTTCGAAGTGGGAACATCTCGGATCATGGCGCTGCGTTGCGCCGAAAGAAGGGCTTCGAAATCACTCGAGTTCATTTGGTTCATATCGAAAAAATGGCGTGACGATGAAGACGGAGGGGGCCAGCTACTGGCTATCCGCGCAATCGCGCGCCATGTACTCGAGTCAAGCGTTCCACCAATGTTTTGATGGCCGTATCGACCGTTTCGTCCTGAAGCGTCCCGCCAGTATCTTGCAACGTTACACGGAAGGCAAGGCTTTTCTCATGCTCACCCAACCCACCGGAAGTGCTTGATTTTGGACGGAATTCATCGAATAAAGCAAGCTTCGTGATGTACTTGCAGGCGGGCTCCGAACGAGCGCTTTCGAGCTCGTCGAGGAGCGCCTGAACCTCCACTTTCTGGTCAACGACAACCGCGATATCACGGCGGACCGGCGGAAATTTTGTTACGTCGGCGGGCACCGGCAGCGCACGCTGCATCAATGCTTCAGCTTCAATTTCGAACAACACCGGCGCGTGCGGCAAGTCGTACTTTTGCATCCAGCGCGGATGCAGGTCGCCGACCCAGCCCACCGCGCGGCCGTCGATCTCGATGCGGGCACTGCGCCCCGGATGCAGCGCCGGATGTTCCGCCTTCACGAAACGCGGCGTTACCGGCGCAAACAAGGCCTCGACGTCGCCTTTAACATCGAAGAAATCAACGGCGCGCGACGGCGCGCCCCATTGTTCTTCGAGCGCCGGGCCGTAAGCCAGGCCACCGATCATCTTCGGTTGAGCGAATCCTTCAACCGCCAGCTCGCCAGCCTTGATCGACGGGTCGTGCAGGAAAACGCGGCCGGCTTCGAACACACGAATCCGGTCCGCGCGACGGTTCAGGTTGTAGCGCAAGACACTGATCAGGCTGCCGAACAGCGTGGTCCGCATCACCGAGAGCTGGCTTGCAATCGGATTGAGCAATTTCACCGGGCTCGCATTTCCGGCGAAATCGGCTTCCCATTCGGCATCTACGAAACTGAAGTTCACCGTTTCCGCATAATCGCGCGCGGCCACAGCATGACGCAGCACGTGAATGGACCGCTTGGTCTCGTTCGTCGGCCGCATTTCGCTAATCGCAACAGGCGGACGCGCCGGAATCTTCTCGAAACCGTAAATGCGCGCGACTTCTTCAATCAGGTCTTCTTCAATCTCGATATCGAATCGATACGGCGGCGGCGTCACCGCAAAGACATCGCCGTCGTGCGTGAATTCCAGGCCGAGCCGCGTGAAGATTTGCGCGATCTCTTCAGCACTGATCTTCACGCCGATAATCCGGTTCGCGCGCGTGACACGCATGTTCACCGGCTCACGTTTGGGCACGTCGAGCGTCTGGTCATCGACTGGACCGGCGTTGCCGCCGCAGATATCGAGAATCAGGCGCGTAATACGTTCGATATGTTCAACCGTGGTTGAAAAATCCACGCCGCGTTCGAACCGATGCGCCGCATCCGTCGAAAAGTTGTACTTGCGCGCGCGGCCGCGAATGCTGTCCGGCCACCAGAACGCGGCTTCCAGATAGATGTTCGTGGTATCGAGCGACACGGCCGTGCTGTCACCGCCCATGATTCCGGCGAGGCTTTCGACTTGCTGGGCATCCGAGATCACGCCGACGGACTCATCCAGTTCAACCGTGTTGCCGTTGAGCAGTTTGAGCGTCTCGCCCTTCTTGCCCCAGCGCACTTCGATTCCGCCGTGGATCTTGTCCAGGTCGAACACATGCGACGGACGGCCGAGTTCGAACATGACGTAATTGGAGATATCGACGAGCGCGGAAATGCTGCGCTGTCCCGAGCGTTCGAGGCGTTCAATCATCCAGGCCGGCGTTTTAGCGTGCGCGTTTACACCGCGGATCACGCGGCCGGAGAAACGCCCGCACAGGTCCGGCGCCGACACTTTGACCGGGAGGATTTCATCGAGGGTCGCCGTCACCGGCTTGATATCAAGCGCGTGCAGTGGCGCACCCGTGATCGCAGCAGTTTCGCGCGCCACACCAAACACCGACAAACAATCAGCCTTGTTCGGCGTGAGCTTGATTTCGAAGACGGTGTCATCGAGATTCAGCGTCTTGCGGATGTCCTCGCCAATTGGCGTCTCGGCGGACAGGATCATCAAGCCGCTATGATCTTCCGACAATTTCAGTTCACGCGCCGAGCACAGCATGCCCTGGCTTTCCACGCCACGCAACTTGGACAGCTTGATCGCGAAAGGCGCACCACCGGCTTCAGCCGGCGGCAATTCCGCGCCGACCAGGGCAACGGGCACCTTGATGCCCGGCGCCACATTCGGCGCGCCGCAAACAATGGTCAGGGTCTCGCCTGTACCGGCATCGACCTGACAAACATTGAGCTTGTCAGCATTGGGGTGCTTCGCCACTTCCAGCACTTGCCCGACAACGATCTTCGTAGTCGGCGGCGCGACCGGCGCGAGCCCCTCAACTTCGAGACCCGCCATGGTGAGCGCGTGCGAGAGTTCGTCGGTCGACAGCTTCGGATCGACGAAAGTTCTAAGCCAGGATTCCGGGAATTGCATGTGTGTCTAGTTCGAAATGAGGTGTGTCTGCGTCTGGACGACGGCCTGTTGCAACATGCTCCAAGACAGATTTCTCAGGCAAATTGCTCAAGGAAACGCAGATCGTTTTCGAAGAAAAGGCGCAGATCCTGCACGCCGTAGCGCAGCATGGTCAGGCGTTCGAGACCGCTGCCGAACGCAAAGCCGATATACCGTTCCGGATCGAGTCCCATGTTGCGGATCACGTTGGGATGCACCTGGCCCGAGCCGGAGATCTCCAGCCATTTACCTGCGTTCTTGCCATGCTCGAACATCATGTCGATCTCGGCGGACGGCTCGGTGAACGGGAAATACGACGGCCGGAAGCGCACGAGAATGTCATCGCGCTCAAAGAATTTCTTCAGGAAGTCCGAGTACACGCCTTTCAGGTCGGCAAAGCTGATGTTCTCTTCAATCCACAGGCCTTCGACCTGGTTGAACATGGGCGAATGCGTGGCGTCGCTATCCACACGATACGTCCGGCCCGGCACGATCACCTTGATCGGCGGCTTGTTCATGCGCGCGTAGCGCACCTGCATTGGACTCGTATGCGTGCGCAGCAGCAGTTGCCGCCCGTCGGCATCTTTCCCGTCGATATAAAACGTATCCTGCATCGAACGCGCCGGATGATTTTCCGGGCTGTTCAACGCAGTGAAGTTGTACCAGTCCGTCTCGATTTCCGGGCCGTCGGCCACATCGAAACCAATCGTGCTGAAAATCTGCTCAACGCGTTCCCACGTGCGCATGACCGGATGCAGGCTTCCGGCGCCAGGCCCACGGCCGGGCAACGTGACATCGATCGATTCCGATGCAAGCCGCTGGTTCAGCAACACGTCCGCCAGCGCCTGACGGCGCGCGTTCAGCGCTGCTTCCACTTGCTGCTTGACCGCATTGATGCGCGCACCCTCGGTCTTTCGGGTATCGGGATCGAGCTTGCCCAAGCCCTTCAGCAGATCCGTGAGTACCCCGGACTTGCCGAGAAAGCGGGCCTTTTCATTTTCGAGCGTGACCGCGTCTGCGGCGTGTTCGAAGGCATTTCGCGCGTCGGCGACAATCTGGTCCAGATCCATTGATCCCATCATTTCATCGTCAAAATTCTTCTGATCGTTCCCGGGCCACTTTTCAACCCGGCTTCACCAACAAAAACGGGGCTCTTGTCGAGCCCCGTTTTCTGTTGAACCACTGTCCTTGATCACAGCCGGACAACGCTCCAACGAACCACGCAGTACCAATCTCGCCAATAAGCTCGATCAGGCTGCAACGGCGGCTTTTACCTGCTTGACGATCGCAGCAAAAGCAGCCTTGTCGAACACAGCCATGTCGGCCAGCACCTTGCGGTCGAGTTCGATCGAAGCCTTCTTCAGGCCATTGATGAACACGCTGTACGTCATGTCATGCTGACGCACCGCAGCGTTGATACGCGTGATCCACAAAGCACGGAACACACGCTTCTTGTTGCGGCGATCGCGATAGGCATATTGCCCTGCGCGCATGACCGCCTGCTTGGCGATGCGATAGACGTTATTGCGACGACCGCGGTAACCCTTGGCCAGCTTGATGATCTTCTTGTGACGGGCCCGTGCGGTAACCCCACGTTTGACTCTAGGCATAGTGCGCTCCTGTGAGTGTCAGTTAAGGGTTAAGCGAACGGCAACATTGCGCGCACAGAATTCATGTCAGATGCATGAACTTCCGTGGAGCCGCGCAGATGGCGTTTTACCTTGGTGGTCTTCTTGGTAAGAATGTGACGCTTGAAGGCTTGACCACGCTTGATGGTACCGCCCGGACGCACCACGAAGCGCTTTGCAGCACTCTTCTTGGTCTTCATCTTCGGCATGAACTACTCCAGTTTATTAGATGGATATGGGTGTGCGGTCGATCCAATCGATCCTGACCCGCCCTTCGAAACCCACATACCACTTATGAGCGGCAGGCTTTTGACAGCCACCGCTTTTTCATGAGCGCCGCCATTATCCGGCAACGCCCTGAAACTTGCTCATTCGGTGCCGCGCAGACCTT
>NZ_CAXTGZ010000477.1:0-4685 GCF_964243625.1 uncultured Caballeronia sp. | reverse complement strand
AGAAACCGGTGGTCGCGGTCATCTACACGCATAGCCATGCGGATCACTACGGCGGCGTGCGCGGGGTGATCGACGAAGCGGATGTCAAGAGCGGCAAGGTCAAGGTCGTTGCACCGGCAGGCTTCCTGCAGGAAGCGGTCGCCGAGAACATTTTTGCCGGTAACGCCATGGGCCGCCGTTCCCTGTACCAATATGGCGCGCTGCTTCCGCCCAGCATGCGCGGACAGGTCGATGCCGGACTTGGGAAAACCACGTCGGCGGGCAACCTCGGGCTGATTCCACCCAGCGATACGGTTGAGAAGACCGGCGACACCCGCACCATCGACGGCGTTCAATTTGAATTCCAGATGGCGCCCGGCACGGAAGCGCCGTCCGAGATGCTGATCTACATGCCTCAATTCAAGGTGCTCGATACCGCAGAGGACACCACCCACACGCTGCACAACCTGTACACGCTGCGCGGCGCGCAGGTACGCGACGCAGCCAACTGGTGGAAGACGCTCAACGAGGCGATTCTCCGCTACGGCAACCGCACGGACGTCGTGATTGCGCAGCATCACTGGCCGACCTGGGGTCAGCAAAAGATCGTGAACTACATGGCCGATCAGCGCGACATGTTCAAGTATCTGCACGATCAATCGTTGCGTCTCGCGAACTCCGGCTACACGATGACTGAAATTGCGGAGCAGATCCAGTTGCCCGACAGCATCGGAAAGAAGTGGTACAACCGCGGTTACTACGGTTCGGTCAATCACGACGCAAAGGCGATCTATCAGCGTTACCTTGGCTGGTATGACTCGAACCCGGCGAACCTGCACCCGTATCCGCCGGAAGAGGAATCAAAACGTTTCGTCGACTTTATGGGCGGCGCCGACGCTGTGATGACCAAGGCAAAGCAATCATTCGACAAGGGCGATTACCGTTGGGTCGCGACCGTGATGAACAAGGTCGTGTTCGCCGACCCGTCGAACAAGGCTGCTCGCAATCTCGAAGCAGATGCGCTCGAGCAACTCGGTTATCAGACCGAGAACCCGACCTGGCGCAACGAATACCTGATGGGTGCATTCGAATTGCGTAACGGCGTGCCGAAGCTGAAGGGCGTCAACACGGCAACACCTGACGCGATCGCGGCGATGAGTCCCGATCTGCTGCTCGACTACATGGGAATCCGGCTGAACGGTCCGAAGGCGGACGGCAAGCACACAGTGATCAACTGGGTTCTCGGCGACGGCAGGAAGTACGGTATCGAGCTGCGCAATTCAGTGTTGATCTACACCGAGGGCGTGACGCTTGCGAACCCGGACGCCACGCTGACCATGAGCAAGGATGACTTCGCCGGTCTCCTGATGGGCGGTCAGCAACAGCAAGCTGACGCGAGCAAGGTCAGCGGTAACGGTCAGAAGGTGGTTGAGCTGTTTGGCATGCTCGATCGCTTCGACCCGATGTTCAACATCGTTACGCCTTGACGTCTTGAAGGCATGTCACGGCTTCGCATGATGGAAGCCGTGACGCACGCACGTCTGCGTTAAACCGCAATTGGCGCCTTGATGCCCGGGTGATATTCATACCCTTCGATGACAAAGTCCTCGTACCGGTAATCGAAGATCGACTCGGGCTTTCTCGCCAGCTTGAGCTTGGGCAGCGGATACGGTTCGCGGCTCAATTGCAGGTCCACTTGTTCCAGATGGTTCAGGTAGATATGGCAATCGCCGCCCGTCCAGACCAGTTCACCCACATCCAGATCGCACTGCTGCGCGAGCATATGCGTGAGCAACGCGTAACTCGCGATGTTGAACGGCGTACCCAGAAACACATCCTGGCTGCGGCAATACAGGAGGCAGCTCAACTTGCCGTCGTTCACGTAGAACTGCGCGAGGCAATGGCACGGCGCAAGCGCCATGCGGCCGGCGCGGGCGTTATCAACGGGCGACATGGATTCGTCCGGGAAATCCGCCACGTTCAACGCGGTCAGCATCAGCCGGCGCGAATTCGGCCGTGTCTTGATCTGGTGGACGAGGCCGCTTACCTGATCGACCATCGTGCCGTCACTTTTCGGCCAGAAGCGCCATTGATGACCGTAGACCGGACCGAGATCGCCGTTTTCATCGGCCCATTCGTCCCAGATCGTCACGCCATGGTCGTTCAGATACTTGATGTTGGTATCGCCGTTCAGGAACCACAGCAGCTCGTAGACCACGCTTTTCATGTGAATGCGCTTGGTCGTCACGATCGGAAAACCCGCCGCCAGATCGAACCGCAATTGACGGCCGAACGTGCTGATCGTCCCCGTGCCGGTCCTGTCCATCTTCCGAGCGCCGCGCTCGAGAATGTCTTTGAGCAGTTCTTGATACTGGATCATGGGAAGGGTTGTGCGTAAAAGTGGTGGCCCGTGGCCGGATGCCTGCGGAAAACAGCAGGAATCCAGCCGCCGATAAAACCAAACCACGATTTTACCAAGGCCCGAACGGTCTGGCGCGAAGAGGTCTTGAAGGGGACAAAACGATAGAAGCCGCAGTAGTTCGGATGAACCCCGGGTTTGGACGTTGGACGAGCACGAGCAGCCCACGGACTGTCATGCGCGGCCGGAAATCAGCCGCGCGTGACGTGCTCCGTGGGTGCGTCGACTTCGATATGGCGCATGCCATGGGCGCTCAACAACCTGTACAACGTGACGCGCGATATGCCCAGTTCCTGGGCGGCATCGCCGAGACGTCCGCGATGGCGCAACAATGCGAGTTCGATGGCTTGCCGCTCCGCGGCCTCACGTGCCTGCGCGAGGGACACCGGCGCAACTTCCACGTACTCGCCGAGTTCGAGATCGCGCGCGCTGATCTGCCGCCCTTCGGACATCACGATCGCGCGACGCACGCGATTGATCAGCTCGCGCACATTGCCGGGCCAGCCATAGTTATGGATTGCAGCGATGGCATCAGGCGCAAAACCGCGCAAACGCCGGCTTGCGTCTTTCTTGAAGCGATCGAGCATGTGCTTCGCCAGCAATTCGATGTCCTTGCCGCGCGCTCGCAGCGGCGGTTCATCGATTTGAAGCACGCATAAACGGTGATACAAATCGGCGCGAAAGCGCCCTTCGATCATCGCCGTTTGCATGTCCACGTGCGTGGCCGAGATGATGCGCACGTCGACTGGCGTAGAGCCGTGTCCGCCAAGCCGCTCGACCTTGCGCTCCTGAAGGAAGCGCAGCAGGCTCGCCTGGCTTTCGAGCGGCAGGTCGCCGATTTCATCGAGGAAAAGCGTGCCGCCATTGGCCGCTTCCACCCGGCCGATCTTGCGTTGATTTGCGCCGGTAAACGCGCCGCGCTCGTACCCGAAGAGTTCCGATTGCAACAGATGCGCGGGGATGGCGCCGCAATTGATTGCGACGAACGGCTGTTCACGCCGCGCGGAACGTTCGTGGATGGCGACCGCCGTCAGTTCCTTGCCCGTGCCGGATTCGCCCGAGATGAAAACCGGCGCATCGGTCATCGCGACCTTGCGGATGGAGCGGAACAGGCTGAGCATGGCGTCGCACGAGCCGACCATTTCGCCTTCGGCGCGGCCGTCGCGGGCATCGTTCGATGCGTTTTCGTGCAACGCCACCATGCCATACGCATGGCCGACCGCGTCCACCACGCGATCATTCGATGTCGGCAACGTCACGTAGTCAAAGCAGTAATCGCGGATCAGCCGTCGCACAGCCGCGTCTTCGAGCTGGCCCGCAACGGTAGCCGCGACCCAGCCGACGTTGGTGAGCGTCAGCGACGCTTCAAGCGCCGCGAGTTCATGTGCTTCGAAATTGCTCGACAAATCCAGCAAGCCGCCGGTTGCCAGGTCGTTGCGAAGCCACCGGCGAGCATCCTTGGCGTTGGAAACCACCTCGATGTGCCAGCCCCTCTCCTCGAACCGGGCGCACAAAGGCGCGCTCGGGTCACGAGTCACATAGATTAATTGCCGCCGAGCGACTTCCATTGTTTTGATCCTTTCGTCAACGGTCGTTGAAAAGGTCGCGCCGGTAAATGCCCACGATCTCGTTGCAGACGTCGAAGACTCGCAAAGCATAAGCGAACGGTCATTCGGAAAACTGCAAACGGTGATACCCCGGAAGCGACGAGTGCTGTCGCGCGGTTCATAAACGAACCTGTTTTGTTTCTGCTGCTGTTTTTGAGAGACTACTATAAAGCGAATACTTCGAAAACAAATATCCGCAACAATGTCCCCGTTCGCGATCCTGAAGCATTGCCAGCATACGAATCAATGAAGCGTTTCGTTTTAATAAGCGGTTTGTAAATACTTTAAATAAGACAATTTCATTTCCGCGCAGCCTGACAAATATGGCGGCTGACTGCACATCGTTTCAGTGGTGAAACATTTTCTTCAGTTTTCGGAATCCTTTGTCGAACGCATTTTCGATGCAGTCCCATTAGACGGGCGAATGCGGCCGATGGCACATGTCTCGCTATTAAGGACGAACCTTGGAGACCGCCATGGAAATTACCAGCAGCGCCGTCAGGTGCGGGAAAAACGCCATTCCGCAACGCTTTGCCGCAGTTGCGACCGCGTGGTTTGTACTGGGGAGTTCAGGCGGCAACGTTTGCGCGCAAGATGATTTTAATAAGAACCGTCTGATTATTCGCGCGTTTGAATCAGGGTTCGTACCTCTGGTGTCCGGATTTGAAACAAGTTTGGCA
>NZ_CAXTGZ010000476.1:0-4710 GCF_964243625.1 uncultured Caballeronia sp. | reverse complement strand
GGACCCGATGCACGGCTGATCGCCGCCAACGTGCCGTTGCGCGCAGCGGGGCAAACCCTCGGCGAGGTCGATTTCCTCTTGCACAACGCCCGGCGCGAACGTCTGCATTGGGAGCTTGCCGTGAAGTTCTATCTGCATATCGGCGAGGGTGCGGTCGCGTTATCCGATTATGTCGGACCCAATCTGCAGGATCGCTTCGACCTGAAGCATGACCGGCTCTTGCATCATCAACTCGGTTTGAGCGCGCGCGATGAATTCGCATCGCTCGGATTCGAAGGACCGTGGCGCGCTGAACTGTTCGTCAAGGGCAGGCTGTTTTATCGACAAGGCGCCGCGCCGACGCTGCCCCCCGAACTCGCCGACGATCATTTGCGCGGCTGGTGGATGACGGTATCGGAGTGGCAGGAGTCGAAAGGAGACGAGGCTTTTGCCGTTGTGCCGAGACTTGCGTGGCTGGCGGAACGGTCGTTGTCGAACGAAGAAGCCGGAACGCTGACCTTCGATGCCGGCGCGCTGACATCGCCGACCATGGTCGCAAATTACGACCGGAGCGCCGGCGATATCTGGCGCGAGCGCTCGCGTGGTTTTATCGTGCCGGATGAATGGCCCGAACGCGCGCTGCGTTATGCGCGCCTCACCACCACTTGAAGAAATGATGCACAGGCCCGACGCCGTGCCCGACTTCGAGTCGCGCGCTCTGTTCGATCGCGCCGGTCAGATAAAGCTTGGCATCGGCGGTTGCGGCGGCGAGCGAGTCGCGCTGCGGCAATAACGCGGCGATCGACGACGACAACGTGCATCCCGTCCCGTGCGTGTTTTTCACCGGCACGCGCGGACCGCCCAGCCGTAGCGAACCACCTGCCTCGATGAGCCAGTCGGGACTGTCGGGGGCGCTCAGATGGCCGCCTTTCATCAGCACGGCCTTCGCACCCATCGCCCGCAGCGCTTCGCCCTGGCGCACCATTGTTTCTTCGTCTTCCGCTGACACGTCGTTCAATAGCGCCGCCGCTTCCGGCAGGTTCGGCGTGACGATGGTGGCCAGCGGCAATAATTCATCGCGTAACGCGGCGACGGCTTCCGGTGCGAGCAACGCATGATGACTCTTGGAAATCATGACCGTGTCGAGCACGACATGCGCCGGTTGGTATCGACGCAACGCTGTTGCAACCGCGCGCACCACATCGGCGTTGGCGAGCATGCCGATCTTCACGGCATCGATACGGATATCGTCGAAAACAGCGTCCAGTTGCGCCGTGACGAACGACGCATCCGGCGTGTGGATCGCCGTCACGCCGCGCGTGTTTTGCGCGGTGAGGGCGGTGATCACCGACAAACCATATGCGCCGAGCGCCGAAAACGCCTTCAGGTCGGCCTGGATACCCGCACCGCCGCCCGAATCGGAACCGGCGATGGCGAGAACGTTGGGGATTGAATGGGTCATGATGTCCGGGAATTTTCAGCGCGCAATTGCTGCGCGGCGAGACGGGGATCGGCGGCCTTGCAGATCGCCGATACCACCGCGATTCCGCCGGGTTTTGCGCGTTTGACATGCCCGGCGTTGCTCAACTGGATGCCGCCGATAGCCACCGTCGGATGCAACGACCGAGCACACAGCGCCGCGATTCCTTCTATACCCAGCGCCGCCGATGCATCCGGCTTCGTGGGGGTGTCGAACACGGGTCCGACACCGACGTAATCGATCATCGTGCCGAGCGGATTGGCGTCATCGACTTCGCGTTCATCCGATACCGACAGACCGATCAACGCACGCGGTCCGAGCAGCTTCCGGGCGACCTCCGGCGGCAGATCCTTCTGCCCGATATGCACGCCATCGGCGCCGCAGGCGAGCGCGACATCGATGTGATCGTTGATGATCAGCGGCACGGCAAACTGGCGCGTGATCGGCAGCAGATCCGAGGCGAGCGCGAGCCACGCGCGCTTGTGCCATTGCGGCGCGCGCAGTTGCACGATCGTGACGCCGCCTTCAAGCGCGGCTTGCGCGATGGCGAGCGAGCCCGCATGTCCGCCGCACTGCACAGGGTCGAGCACGAGATAAAGCGAGAGATCGAGGTTCATGTTCAGGCGGCCGGGATATCGCGCTGGACGAGCGTGGCGGCGAACGCGTCTTCAGCAAGCGATGCCAGCCTGTCCAGATACGCGACTGCAAAGCTGCCGGGTAACGCTGCGTCGCGGGCGGCGAGTTCGCCGGCAATGCTCGAATACGCCACTGCGGCAATGGTCGCGGCCCAGAACTCGTCGGCTACAGCTACGCCCACGAATGCTGCCACCGTCGCCGATAACGCGCACCCGACGCCCGTCACGCGCGTCATCAAGACCGATCCATTCGATAACGCCACAGTCCGCCGGCCATCGGTGATGTAATCGGTCGCACCCGTCACGGCCACGATCGCGCCCGTTTTCAGCGCGAGGATCTGGGCTGCATCGAGCGCGCTTTCGGCCAGGGCGGTGCTGTCCACGCCGCGTCCGCTCGACGCGCCGCCCGACAGGCTAATGATCTCAGACGCGTTGCCACGAATCACGGCGGGTTGTGCATCGAGCAGATCGAGCGCGAATTCAGTGCGAAAGCTCAGCGGGCCGACCGCGACCGGATCGAGGATCCAAGGCTTGTGCGCGCCGTTGGCGGCATCGACGGCGGCGCGGATCGCACGGCTTTGCGGCAGGTCGAGCGTGCCGAGATTCACCGATACCGCGTTCGCCATCGGCGCAAACTGGCTGACTTCCTCGCGCGCGACGACCATCGCCGGCGCTGCGCCGATCGCGAGCAGCACGTTGGCCGTGAAATTCGTGACAACGAGATTCGTCAGGCAATGGACGAGCGGCGCGCGTTCGCGCACACGGTTTGCGAACGAAAAGAGATCGGCGGCGAGCATGAAGTCTGGCGTGAAGAGAAATGGATAGCCGGATTATCGCGCGTCCGGCTTCGCTCGCGTCGTGCCGGGTTCGGCCGGGTTCAGTGGCGTGATTCGCCGATCAGCGCGACCGAATCGAACGCGCGCTGATTGGCCTGATGCCGCCGCATGACGAAGTACATCATCAGGCAGACAAAGGTGCCGAACAGCACGATCACGAATTGAATCGGTACATCGAGCCAGACGAGCACGGCATACAGGCACAACATCACGAGCACCGAAAGATTCTCGTTGAAGTTCTGCACCGCGATCGAATGCCCGGCCGAAAGCAGCACGTGTCCGCGATGTTGCAGCAGCGCGTTCATCGGCACCACGAAAAAGCCCGACAGGCCGCCGACGATCATCAGGAAGATATACGCGACGATCAGGTAACCCGGAAGGTGCATGCGACCAAAATAGATGCCCCAGTGCACCGGGAAAAGATGCTTCGAATAGAACGCGAGCAGCATCACCGCGACGCCCATCATGATGCCAACCGGCAGCACCGACAGTGACTTCTTCAGCGGCACGCGCGCCGCCGCGAGAATTGCACCCACGGCCACTCCGACCGCGATGATCGCCTGGAGAATCGCCGCCTCCGACAGTGACATGCCGAGCGACACTTCCGCCCACTTCAGCACGATGAACTGCAAGGTCGCGCCCGCGCCCCAGAACAGCGTGGTCACGGCCAAGGAGATCTGCCCGAGCTTGTCGTGCCAGAGCGCATTGAAACAATCGGCGAAGTCGGTGATGAGTTTGATCGGGCGATGTTCCTGCTTCGGATAACGTGCGCCGGTATCGGGGATCCGCAGATTGAAGATCGCGGCGACGATGTACATGAACACGATCACGAGCATGGCCGCTTCGGCGGGCGTATCGACCTTGGGAATATGTAGCGAAAGTATGTGCGACGCTATATGTGGACTGATCAGCGCACCGCCCATGACCGTGCCGAGAATGATCGACCCGACCGTGGTCCCTTCAATCCATCCGTTGGCCGCGACCAGACGGTCGGCAGGCAGCAGTTCGGTGAGAATGCCGTACTTCGCGGGCGAGTATGCGGCCGCGCCGAAACCGACAATGCCATACGCCAGCAGCGGGTGCGCGCCCACCAGCATGGTAAGGCAGCCGACTACCTTGATGGAGTTGGTGACGAACATCACGTGACCCTTCGGCCGTGAGTCGGCGAAGGCACCTACGAAAGCAGCCAGAACTACGTATGACAGCACAAAGAACAGCTTGAGCAGCGGCGTCATCCAGTTCGGGGCGTGAAGATCTTTCAGCAGGGCGATCGCAGCGATCAGAAGGGCGTTGTCGGCCAGCGACGAGAAAAACTGCGCGGCCATGATGGTGTAAAAACCTTTTTTCATCTGATCCGATGCTAGTCCGCACTGCGGGTGATCCGCCCCGTTTCCGCACGGCGCGCTCGTCTTTCGCGTCCGGGTTCGCGCTCAGGCTCCCGTTCAGGCAATTTCTGTTTGAAATGGGTTGTGTGCACGGCTTTATAACACGAAAATAGGCGCATTCTGACTAGCAGTAACCTCCATGACAATTCGCAGACGTTCGGGCCGGAACGTCACCGGTCTGCAAGGCGCCTATAAGGTATTGATTCGGGTACTGATTCAGCTATTGAGCCGCTACATCGGCTATTTTCGGATTTATCACCGCGCGCACGGTCTCTTGTTAAACGGCCATTCTATGCAATGATTGGCCGTTGGCACATCTACCCTGGGTTGTTCCGCCATGCTTCCAGGCGATCATCAATAGGGCACGATCGACTGCTGCCATAATGACGTCGGCG
>NZ_CAXTGZ010000475.1:0-4736 GCF_964243625.1 uncultured Caballeronia sp. | reverse complement strand
GATGCAACTTGCGTTGATGAACGGCGCTTCATCGGATGCGAGAAACACCGTCGTCATCGCCACTTGTTCCGGCTGGCCGATGCGTTTCATCGGCTGGAGATCGAGCGTTGCCTGTTTAGCTTTTGCCGGATCGGCCTGCTCGTTCCACCAGTCGTGGGTGAGCTGCGTTTCGATGTAACCTGGCGCAATCGCATTCACCCGAACCTGCCGCCCCGCGTATTCGATCCCCAACGCCCGCGTCAACCCGATCACGCCGTGCTTCGCCACCGGATACGGAAAGCAGCCCGGGATGATCTTGAACGAATGCGTGGACGCAATATTCACGATGCTGCCGCGCCCGCGTTCCACCATGCCCGGCAATACGGCGCGACAACCGTTCCAGACGCCATCGAGATCGACGGCGAAGCAGCGGCGCCAGTCGTCGTCGGTCATGGTCAGCGGATCGCAGAACACGTTGATGCCGGCGTTGTTCACGAGCACATCGACGGGACCGAATTTCGCTTCAGCTTCCTTGACCGCGTTTTGCACCGATGCGCTTTGCGTCACGTCCGTCTGCACCGCGAGCACGTTGGCGAGCACGTTTTCAGCGGAGCCGATCCGCTGCGCGGTTTCGCGCGCCAGACCCATATCCAGTTCCGCCAGAACCACAGCCGCGCCTTCGCGCACGAACGCAGCGGCAATCGCAGCGCCGATGCCACGCCCGGCGCCGGTGATCATCGCGACCTTGCCTGCAAGCCGGTTCATTTCTTCTGGCCTCGCGCCACCGCCAATCCATTGATGTATGCCTTCGCATGCGCCAGGGTCGTCGCCGCGCTTTGGCCCGGCTTGTACAACGCCGAGCCGAGACCGAATCCGTTCGCGCCCGCGGTGAGAAACGGCCCCATGTTGTCCGGCGCGATACCGCCGACCGGCACGAGCGGAACCTTCGCCGAAATCACCGCGCGCCACGCCTTAACCACGTGCGCGCCGAGTTGCTCGGCGGGGAACATCTTCAGCACATCGGCGCCATTCTTCAGCGCGATAAACGCTTCATTCGGTGTCGCCACGCCCGGGGCGCATGCCAAACCTTGAGACTTTGCAGCACGCACCACATCGCCGTCGCTGTGCGGCATCACGATCAATTCGCCACCGGCCTTTTTCACTTCACCCACGTAATGCGGATGCAAGACCGTTCCCGCGCCAACGATCGCATCGGCGGGAAGCGCCTGACGGATCGCCGCGATGCTGTCGAACGGCTGCGGCGAATTCAGCGGCACTTCGACGATCCGAAAACCCGCTTCGTACAGCGCGCGGCCATGGTCGGCGGCGTCCGCCGGCGTCACGCCGCGCAGGATCGCGATCAGCGGACATGCGCTGAACGCAGCGGCAAGTCCGGCGTGCGGCGTGTATGGGCCGGGAAGGTTGATATCGATATCGCTCATGTTCTGCTCCTGATTAGTTCGCGCTGGCCGTCGAGCGGATCAGCCCGGCCTGCAGCGCGATTTCGTGCAAGCCGCGTTCGGTGGCGTGGGCGACGGTTTGGGCATCGTTGCAACCGAAGCGCGCAAGCGCATGCCGATACCGCTCGCACAGCGCATCGTTGCCGATCAGCCTGAGCGTCTTGCCCGCGAGGTCCGATTGCTCGCGTGCGAGCACTTCGTTGAGGCCGCGCAATTCGTGGCCGATCAGCAGGCCCGAGAGGTAATCGGCCTGCTGTTCGGGCTTGAGTTTTCCGGTCAGGCCCAGCGTGCGCGTGCTGAAGATCGTCGCCAGCATGCCGGCGTGGCCGGCGTCCTTGGCGGTATCGACGCCGCGAATGAACGCCGGCATGTCGTGCTGATCGGCGGCGCGCATCGTGCGGCCGAGGATCGTGTGATCGCGCAGCGCGCCGAAGGTCTCGCCGGTCATGAACGTATAGAAGCGCTCGATCCGTCCCGCCGATACAAACGCCCACTTCGCATGCGTCCCCGGCAAGCCGATCAACTCGCTGTGCGTGGTGTCGCCGGAGAGCGCGCCGAAGATCTGCGTTTCTTCGCCGCGCATCACGTTCGGCAGCGCGCCGTCTTCCAGCACGCCCGGCACGATATGCACCGTGACGCCCTTATTCGTCGTCACGCGCACGATGCCCGCCACCAGCGCTGCGGAATCCGCGGGCGTGGTCACATACGGCGCTTCCACCCAGCCCTGCGCGCTGCCGACCATGCCGGCAGCGATCACCGGAAGTTGCGGGTTGGCGGCTAGCCACGCGCCGCAGGTTTCATCGAAGACGATATCGAAACCGCCTTCCGCCGCCGGGCGCGGCAAATTCATGATCCCCGCCGATGACGCGCGGGTGTCCAGCACCACGCCATGTGCATCGAGGAGATAGGCGCGCAGCGCCGTGGTGCCCCAGTCGAGTGCTATCAGCGCAGCCGTGGATTGGTCGTGGGCAACGCTCATCGTTTGATCCTGCGTGTTGCGGGCTGCGGCACGCGCCAGCCGAGTTCTTGCGATATCGCGCGCGCTTCGCGCTGCACGACGGGAATCAGTTCTTCCATGCGCTCGGTCGGCATGTAGGGGATCGTGCTCGCCACCGAAAGCGCCGCGACGATCGCGCCGGATGCATCGCGCACAGGCGCGGCGACGCAGCGGATGGACGCTTCGTTTTCTTCCAGGTCGAAGGTGAAACCGCCTTGGGCATAGCGCGTCATGCGCTGCACGAAGGTATCCGAATCAGGCTGGTGATCTGGCCGGAAACTCACCTTCGCAAGCACGCGATGCGACGCTTCGAGCAGCGTCGACCACTTTTCGGGCGGCAGGTCGAGCATCATCGCCTTCCCGATGCCGGTGGACGCCATCGGCATGCGGTGACCTACGCGGGAACGCATTTCGAGGCCGCGTGTGCCCGGAATCTTGTCGATGTACAGCACGTCGTCACCATCGCGTACACCGAGGTGGATGGTGTCGTGCGTGTAGTCGGCGAGCACTTGCAGATGCGGCCGCGCCACCGCGGTAAGCGGCATTTGTTCAAGCGCGATGGTGCCGAGTTCGATCAGCTTCGGGCCGAGCAGATAACCGCCGCCCACCTGGCGCAGATAGCGTGCTTGAACGAGCGAGCTGACCAGCCGGTGCGTCGTGCTGCGGGTCGTGCCGAGCGCCGCACCGATGCTGCGCAGATCGCGCGCGCCGGTTGCAGCCGCTTCGAGGATCGCGAGGCCGCGCAGCAGCGTTTGCGTGCCGGCTTGCTGGGGCGTGAGGTCGAGCAGCGCGGCGGCCGATGCCTGGGCTTCGTTGGCGACACTTGCGTCCTGCTCGGCGATGACGCGGTCCATCGACAATTCGGCTTCGATGGTGGAGTTCAGGGTCTTGGTCATGACACTCATCAGCCCGCCAACGAGACAGTGCGGGTTTTCATCAGTAAGGAGTGCTGGACGCGCGGATGCTCGAGCAGATGCGATTGCGCTGGCGATTTCATGACACGTCTCCGATTGCTTTTGTCGTTGCATGAGCTCTTCGGGATTACCCGAGGCTCATGGAACTGCCGTTTGGCTGTGATCGGATTTTAGAGCCGCGTCGCTGAATTATTCAATATGTGATTGATGTGTTCACATATTGGGAGCATTGAGTTTGTTTCGTCACGTTGGGATGAAATGCGAAAAACCCCGCTGGCGCGGTCTTGTTTGCTGAGTTCCAGATGAACCCTCTACAGCAGCGACCGGTCGATTCGGGGTACCGCGGGAGCCAGTTGCAACAGCTTATCGGCCTGAACGGTCACGAAGCCGTGAATGCGCTGCACCAGTCGCGTCTCCTCGGCCACGTAGATCTCCGAACGCGCCAAGTCTCCGGAGACGCGCTTTATTGCAAGCGCCATACGCGTGAGTTCGCGTGCGAGAAGCGGTCGGGGCGTACCGGTTCGGTTTGCAAAGTCCGCAAGCTCAAACGCCGTGACCTCGTCCAGCCGGAAGGCGTCGCCGTAAGCCAGCGCCATGTCCTGTTCGACCGCGTCTCCATAGGCATTGACGGAGACAAGGTCATAAAAAGGCGCGGGCGACAAACCCGCAGGCCGCACATGAAAAGACAGGTTTTTGCCGTGGGCGTCACTGTTGCCGATAAAGAGTTGAAATAGCGCCCACCGCAGCATGATCTGGCGAGCCTGAGCAGGATTCTCCAGGTGTCGCTCGAGCAAGAACAGCTTTTCGAAGCTCGCGCCCTCTCTGATATTACGAACCGCCGGAGCGTTGCCGAAGTTGCGCTCGTACTTGAGGCTCACAGGCAGATCCAGGGCCTGGCACCCGTCAATGACGTGCGTGCGGCGAACTCGAAGCGCCGTGACGCCGTCAGCGGGATCAAGTTCTGCCTGCCGGTCAAATCGCTCGATGAGTAGTATAGGTTCCGGAATTCGGCGAATCTCAACGGCCGCCGTCGGCAATCCGATGCGCGCGGCCAGCGTCATGCAGTAGTGCTCGTTCGCCACCATGAAGGCGGATGCGGGGTTAAGCGACTCCGGCTTGAGGATGTGCGTGGAACTGATGGGGCCGCCATCTACAAGCGAAATTGATTCACCTTCGACCAGCACCTGCAACTTGTCCTGGAAGCCCGCAACTGACAGCCGGAGCTTGCGATCCCATACCGGGAAGGGAATTTCATCCCGACGACGAATACGGTCGCTCAATTCATCGTTGAGGACGATTCGACGCACGGATGGCGCGCCTTCCTGCTGATCGGCCGTGTACTCCGCCTCCGCATCTACGCCGCCCTCTTCGCCGGCCGCAGCGTTT
>NZ_CAXTGZ010000474.1:0-4738 GCF_964243625.1 uncultured Caballeronia sp. | reverse complement strand
GAATCACGCGGTCGCCCATGACATGACCGTGTGCGTCGTTCACCTTCTTGAAGTTGTCGAGGTCTAGAAACAGGATGCCGAGATGCTCTTCACCAATGCTGTCACCCGCCTCTCTCTCGGCCGCGATCGCGTTCTCGATTTCTTCCTGAATGGCCTTGCGGTTCAGCAGTCCCGTCAGCTCGTCGGTCGTCGCCTGCTTGACGAGCAGCTTCTGGGCCTTGCGCTCTTCGGTAATGTCGGTGCCCGAGCAGATCAGGAAGCGCTCGTCCACGCCGCTGCCGCTCTGCACGAACTTGTTGCGAAACAGAAAGAGCCGCGGTCCCGTGACCGTATTGATGTAACGCTCGACCTGGTACGGCTGGCCGCTCGCAAAGAAGCCGTTGATGTTGGTCCGGGACGCCGCACCTTCGTCATCCGACATGAAAAGCACATAGGCGCTTTTGCCAATGACGTCTTCCTCACGCATGCCGGTCACTTCTTCGCACATGCGGTTAAAGCGCTGAATAAGGCCACGTCCGTCGAGAATGACGACGAGCGAATTAACTTCTGAAACAACCTGCTCGGCGAATGCGAGACCATGCACGAGATCACGGGCGACCGACGAGGTGTCCGTGTAATCCGATGCCGTACCGGCCCATTCGCGAATGTTGATCTTTTTACCAACAAGGTGGAGCCGGTAGGGATAACCGAAAATTTTCAGGTCGAGCGCCAGATGCGACGTTACGCCCGTCAGTGCCCGGATCTGCCCGGCCTGAGACGCGTCGAGCGGAATGCTGACGTTCGCGGGACCCCGCACGGTCGCAAGCTCGAGCGCATTACTGTCGCTCGACAGCCGCCAGCACGGGCTGGTCGTGCCAAACCACGTAAACAGGTCTAGGCCGTCTTCTTCACCCATCATCAGCAACTCCAGAAAAAATTCTCTGACTGCCGCCCCGTCAGCGCGTCTCGTCAGATCTACCCAGTGCCGGCGTCATGCGCCCTGCTGGAGATAATCTCAAACCTGCGAGTCCGCTTCACGGCACCACGAAGCTCCAGGCTTTCGTGTGCCGGCCCAAACAGTAAGTCGCTTAAAATTTAATTATTTGATCATATCTTACGCGGACTGCAGAATCAGCGCCCGACTTCGAAACAAATAACGATGCAATGCTGCAAAACCCCAACATGGTAATTCGAATGGCATTACACCAAAATAGACTATCTTTTGTCTAACCAATACAAAAGCACCATCGTTTCATTATCCAGCCTTCATCACTGAAAAGCCGGACAGAGCGTGACGACGCCCGACGCTCCCTGTTTCGTCGAAAGATGTAAACGGCATAACGGCTTTCCAGCCAAAAACCTTAATGAGGCCGCACGCCGCTGTCTGAACGTACATGCCTTTTGGGTCAGAACACCGTGTCGGCGTCATCCCGCGCGGCGGCAAGGTCATCGGCCTGCGCCTGCGGTACCACGCCCTTGGCGGTGCGGTTGCGCTGGGAGTCTGGCAAATCCTGGTATCGCTGATAAGAGCAGTTTCCGTCGGACTTCGCGGCGTACATGGCGGCGTCGGCATTGAGCAATAGCGCGCCGGCGGAATCGCCGTCCACCGGATACTGGCTGATCCCGATACTCGCGCCCACCGTCATGCGCCGTTCGTTGACGAGCAGCACCTCATCCAGCGTCTGCTTGATACGCGAGGCAATTCCCGGCGCCGGGCCGGCCGAGCGCGGGCCGTTGATCAACACCACGAACTCGTCGCCGCCGAGCCGCGCGACCATGTCGGCGCCGGTCAACAATTCCTGCAGGCGGCGCGCGATCTCGACGAGTACATCGTCGCCGGCCGAGTGCCCGAACTGATCGTTGATCTGCTTGAAGCGATCGAGATCGACGAACAATACCGCAAGCGGTTCGCCGCTCGATGCAGCGTCGCGGATCGCTTCCTCCAGCCGTTCCATGAAGAGCATCCGGTTCGGGAGACCCGTCAGCGCATCGTGGCGCGCAAGATGCACCAACTCGTGTTGCCTGCTGTGCAGCCCGTCGATCTGCGAGCGGATCTCGCGGCGCATGCGGTCGAAGCAGCGCGCCAGCACGCCGATTTCATCGGTGCGTCGGACGGGCAGCGCTTCCATGGTGTGATCGGCGAAGAAATGCGTCGCCGCATGCGCGAGCGTTTGCAGCGGCTGGACCAGCGCGCGGGCGAACATGGCCGCCAGGATGATCGCAAGCAGGCTCGAAATCAGCACGATTCGCACGATACTGCCGCCCAGCATGCTCGCGCCGTTAAGGGCATCGGAAAGTGGGCGGGACAAGCCCAGCACCACAAAACGGTTGCCTTCGGACGAGCCAAACGGACGGCGTATGAAGGCGAGAATCCGCGACGACGCCTCGTCGGGCTGTGTCAGACCGTTAAGCATCACGGCGGATCTTCCGTCTTCGAACAGCGGCCGCGTCGTGGGAAAGTTTTCCTGCATGAATATCCGCCGGCCTTTATCGAAACCGAACGTCTGCGATACATCCGGATGCACGAGGAAATCGCCCCATTCGTTGGCAAGGAACACCTCGTAATTGCCCGGCAGATCGACCTGCAAACGTTCCAGCAGCCGCGCAAGATCGACATCGATTACAACCACGCCGACCACCGTGCCGCGGTCGTTCGCGACCGGCGTTGCCAGGCGCAGGGTCGGGCGCCCTTGCGCCGAATGCGCGCCTTGCTCGTGATTGATCGTGATCGGCGATACATAGATGTGACCGCGCGCAAGCGCCAGCGTATCAAACACGTAGGTTAACTGGCCCTTCTCCTGCAGTCCGCTTTGCTCCACTCGCACCGCGCGGCTCGCGTCACGATCAAAACGGATCAGCTCGAGGCCGTGATGCTCGCGCGCGATCAGCCGGATCTGCAGATATTCCCGGTGATGCGTCATGAAACTGAAGAAGACCTGGGCGAGCCGCTCGCGGGCAGCGTTCTTGCCGGAGCCGTCGTCGGCCTGGGCGACCGTCGCCGATGACGGCAGCGAAGCGAGCACCTGCGCGTCGGCGGCGATATCGTCGATGGCAACCGATGAGCGCTGCGCAAGCAGTTCCGTCGATGTCATCAGGCTGCGCCCGGCTTCCCTCACGAGCAACGTGCGGTTCGCGCGATACGCGTAGTAACCCGTCGCGCCCGACGTAAGCACGCCGATGCACGCCAGCAGGACTGACAGCTTGAACGTCAGCCCGGGGCGCCACATCAAAATCGCTCCGGCCGGTCGCCCGAGACAATCCGGCTCCACAGCGCTTCGCGCCGCCGGCCGTCCTCGGCCGGTTCGATCCACACAATATGCGCGTGTTCGCTGCTTTCCGGGTCCGCGTTCAAGGTGTTGGCGAGCCCCTGGCGCTGCGTGAGCTGTTCGCTCACGTGCGGCTCGAGCATGTAGTTGATCCATGCGAGCGCGAGCGGCTGATTGGCCGCCGACTTCGTCATCGCCCAGCAATCCAGCCAGGCGAGCGCGCCCTCGTCGGGAATGACGTAACCCACATCCGCGCCCGCGCGACGCAGCATCGCGACCTGCTGCGTCCCGTAGTTGCCGAACATCAACGCCGCCTTGTGTTCGATAAAAACCGCAGCCGCCTCTTCCGGCAGCGTGTAATAAGCGAGCAGATTGCGGCGCAGATCGATCAGCTTGCGAGTAATGGTCCGCATTTGCGATGCATTGAGCTGGAAGGGATCGGCATACCCCAGCGCCAGTGCCGCGAAAGAATAGTTATGCTGGCCGCTGTTGAAATCGAGCACCTTGCCGCGATAACGGGGGTTCCACAACTCGTTCATGGAGCGCGGCGCGACGGGAATCTGCTTGCGATCGTAGATGAGTCCCATCGACGAATAGGTGAACGGGATCGCGTACACGTTGCCATCGCGGATCAAACCGCCAATGGATGCCAAATCGCGAAAGCGCGGTAATTGCCGCTTCGTGTTGGGAATATTTGCGAGATCGAGCGGCGCCAGCAGGTTTTCGCGCGAGTATCGTTCGATCTCCGCGGTGTTGGCGGCGAAGACATCGAATTGGGGCGCAGCGCCCGCTTGCATTCTGTCGTGCAGCGACTCGTCCGAATCGATCAGCGTGACTTCCACTTTGGCGTGATAACGCGACTCGAAATCCTTGACGATGTCGCTGTCCGCGTAACCTGGCCACGCCAGCACCCGGAGGACATTTCCGGCAGCCAGCGCCGGTTGCGTCAATACTGAACAGACGCCCAACATCAACGCGCACGCCGAGCGCCTGAGCATCGCGAAGGTCCCGACAGCCGTGCTTACGCGCGAGAGCGGCAATTGCCGGACGGATCCCTGGGCCCCACGCATTGAACTGTCCTTTTTTTTATTTGACCCGGCGCAAACCTCAAGGCTGCTCGCCATATCGAGGCTCGGCCCATGCCGTGTTTACGGCACCGAGCTTCGAAGCTTTAAGCCCCGAGCCTCTCTACCCTCGGGGCCGCTGAAAAAGCGACGCGCAACATATACGCTCCGGATACTAAATTTGGAAGCGGTCATTAAGCTAGTCTGAAATTCTTACCCGGAATTTCAGCAGTGTTGAGGCGCCACGCAACACAACGATGAAGACTGAATCGAATCGAAAACAAAGCACCGATCAGGCGGAGCGCGATCGGCCCTCGCCTATAATGCCGGCTCTGATCAGAATCTATGGTGGAGAGCCTTACCTCATGAGTCAAGCGCATGGCCGAAACTCGGGATCTCGAGAGAACGGTCCACGTCAACCGCGCCGCC
>NZ_CAXTGZ010000473.1:0-4761 GCF_964243625.1 uncultured Caballeronia sp. | reverse complement strand
CGATCTTGCGGATGAAGCTCGGGATATCGATCTTCGTAGGACACGCATTGATGCACGGCGCGTCGTAACAATAGTGGCAACGGCTCGATGCAGCCGCTGCCGCGGTTGCATCGAGGAGCGGCGCCACGTCCGAGAACTCACACGCCAGTTGCTCTTGCGACAGCCTTTGCGGGGCAATGTCGCCGGTAGGCTTCATGGTCATACGCGTCCTTCCTGATTGTGGGGATTTTTATATGGGTGCGGCGCTTGTTTGTTACTGACCGGCGCGTTCCAGCATGGCGTGAAGCAGCACGTTCGCGCCCGCTTCGATCCATTCTTCCGAGGCATCCTCGATCTCGTTATGGCTGATCCCGTCGACGCAGGGTACGAAGACCATCGATGTCGGTGCGACCTTCGACAGGTAACACGCATCGTGTCCCGCGCCTGAGACGATGTTCCTGTGCGGATAACCGAAGCGCTCGGCGGCAGCACGCACGGACGCGACGCAGGCGGTATCGAATGCAATGGGTGCGTAGTAGAAGATCTGTTCGAGCTGCGTTTCAAGGCCGATACCACTCGCTATCTTCTCCACGCCTTCACGCAACGCGGCATCCATTTTGGCGAGCACGGCGTCATCGGGATGACGGAAGTCGACGGTGAAGAACACGCGTCCGGGAATCACGTTGCGCGAGTTCGGATGCACTTGCATCATGCCGACCGTCGCGCATGCGAGCGGCGCGTTATCGAGCCCGATACGATTCACGAGCTCCACCACGCGCGACGCGCCGAGCAATGCATCGCGACGCCGCGGCATGGGCGTAGGACCCGCATGCGCCTCCTGCCCCGTCAGCGTGATCTCGTACCAGCGCTGGCCTTGCGCGTCGGTGACCACGCCGATGGTCAGGTTCTCCGCTTCGAGAATCGGTCCCTGTTCAATGTGCAATTCAAAGGCCGCATGCAGCTTTCGTCCGCCGCAGGGTTCGCTGCCGGCATAACCGATTCGCTGCAGTTCCTCGCCGATCGTCTTGCCATCCACGTCCTTGCGCGACAGGCCGTAGTCGAGCGTAAACTCGCCTGCAAACACGCCGGAGGCCACCATGGCCGGTGCGAAACGCGAGCCTTCCTCATTCGTCCAGATCACGACTTCGACCGGATGCTCGGTCTCGATACCGCGATCATTGAGCGTGCGGATCACCTCGATACCACCAAGCACGCCATAGATGCCGTCGAAGCGTCCGCCCGTCGGTTGCGAGTCCGCGTGCGACCCCGTGACGACCGGCGCGGCGTCCAGGTTGCGTCCCGCGCGCCGCATGAAGACGTTGCCCATCTGGTCGACGGTCACCGTGCAGCCAGCTTCCTTCGCCCAGCTCACGATCAGGTCGCGCCCTTCCTTGTCGAGATCCGTGAGGGCAAGGCGGCACACGCCGCCCTTCGGCGTTGCGCCGATCTTTGCCATCGTCATGAGACTTTCCCAGAGACGTTTGCCGTTGACCCGGATCGACGTGTCCAGTGCTGAATCGGTTACCGCGTTCATGTCGCGTTCTCCTTGGTGTATCGCTTGAATGTGGGGTTACTACCCATACGAAACTGGTGCATCGACGCCGGCTTTGGGGCGCACTTGCACGTCTCTTGTGCAGCTTGCACGTCTCCCGCAGCAACGTCCAATATCCTGTTCGATGCCGCTTCGCAAATCCTGTCCAACTGGACAGGTTGTAGCCGATTAATATTGGCAAATCAACGTCTTTCGGGGTTTCCGATAGTTCGAAAGACAGAGCGAGAAGCGTGCCATTGCGATGCAGCAGAGTCGCTTGACAGCGTTGAGATGCGTTGAGCAGCGCGGGCATCAAACCGAATAGAATGAGGCGCGCAGCGCCATTCGAGGATAACGATGAGAGACGACGAAGCGACAGCCGAGGCAGTGAAAGACGACGCCGCGCCCACTCCATTGCGGCGGCGCAAGGCACACATACGCGAGACCAACGAAGCGCATCTTCTGGCATGCGCCGAAGCGGTTTTCGCGGAACGCGGCCTCGAAGGCGCGAGCACGGCGATGATCGCGGAACGCGCAGGCTTGCCGAAAGCCAACCTGCATTACTACTTTCCGACAAAGCTCGCGTTGTATCGCAGAGTGCTGGAGGATTTGTTCGATGACTGGCATCGTGCGGCCGATACGTTCGAAACCAGTGACGATCCGGTCGAAGCCATCAGCGGTTACGTGCGGACAAAAATGGAGTTGTCGCGGCGCCGGCCGCTCGGCTCGAAAGTCTGGGCAAGCGAGATCATTCACGGCGCAGTGCACATGCAGGACATCCTGACAGAGCGGGTCAAGCCGTGGCTCGATACACGCGTCGTGGTAATCGACAGATGGGTCGCGCATGGGTTGCTCGAGCCCACCGATGCGCAGACCTTGCTCTTCATGATCTGGGCGACGACCCAGCATTACGCGGATTTCGATGCGCAGATTCGCGCGCTGAAAGGCAAGCGGGCGTTATCGCAGAAAGCCTTCGATACCTCCACCGAAGAAGTCGTCAAGCTCGTGATTCGTGCATGCGGCGCGAAGTCGCCGAGCTGACCGAGCGGTCGAAACGCAAAAAACTCGCCGGCCGCGTTGCTGCGGAGGGCGAGTTTTTTGGGTGGCGCGTGGTGCCGTTACCGGCGTCGCACTACGTTACTGCCAAGACCTGACTACCGATTAGTGACCGAAGAACACCGATCCGGGAGTATTTTGCGCCGGCGCTACCGAGCTGCGAACGCCTGCTGCCGAGGTGCCGCTCGTCGACGGGCCATACGATGTCGCTGCCTGGTTTTGTGCATCCACGCGCGCTTGTGCGGCTTGAATGTTGGCCGGGTAGTTGATCTGGTCGCTCGACGGGTTATAGCCGGCCTTTTCCAGTTGAACCAGTTGCGCCTTCACTTCGGCGCGCGTGACCGGGCCGTTGTCGTTGCTCTGGGCAAACGCGAAGGTCGGAGCTGCAAGTGCCGACACGATGACAACTGCGGGAATGAGTGACTTGAACATGGTGAAACCTCCAGTATTTTGTTTGTCGTCTCGAAGCGATTTCAGAAGTTAATAAGCGGTTTCTGAATTCGTTTTCGGATGTAAGAAGTCTATGCTTCCGACCTTGGAGGGAAAACCCTTATTTACGCGAAACATCATTGTTCATTTCGCAACAATCAAAGGTGGGACTAGCACGAGATGGGTATTTTTTACTGAATAAAACTGTTTCAGGGTAAAAATAGGTGGGAGTCTGGGCAATCCAGCCCTCGAAAATGACAGTAATGTCATATTCGACAACAATGCCGCTGTCGCGCCGACGTTGCCGCCAAAAAGCTAGAAGTGTCCGGTGAATTGATACCGGTCGCCGGGATGCCAGAGATTTGCCACCGACGCCACCGCATCCCGCGACCACGTCCGCCGATGCAACATGAGACAAGGCGCACCGTTTTTCATCGATAAAGCGAGCCCCGTCCCCTCATCCGGCAGCGCGGCTTCAATGCGGTACTCGACGCGCTGCAGGGGCGCTGCAACCATCAGGTACTGATTCGGCGTGATCCTGGTGAAATCCTGCCGCGCGTATTCCGGCGCCAGCGCGGGGTTGACCCAGCGCTCCTCCAGTTGAATGGGCAAATCATTTTCGAAATGCAGCACGCGCGAATGAAACACGGGACTGCCTTCGGTCAGCTTCATTTCAAGCGCAAGGCGTTCATCCAGTACGGATGCGCCAAGGTGCATGACCTCCGCCCGGTGCGCATGGCCGCGTCCGATGATTTCATCGGAGATGCTGCGGATTTCGACCAGCGTCGATGCGTATTTCGGTTGCGCCACAAACGTGCCGGCACCCTGGACGCGCGTCAGGATCTGCTCGGCGGTCAGCTCGCGCAGCGCGCGATTGACGGTCATTCGCGCGACCTTGAAGTCGCGTGCAAGCTCGTTTTCGGATGGTACCTGATCGCCCTCCTTCCATTCGCCCGCATGAATGCGCGTGAGAATGTGATCCTTGATTTCCTGGTACGCGGGCGTACTCATGCTGAAGTTACAGCGTCCATTTCGGCGGTTCCTGTCTATACAAGTATCGGCGCAGTCTAAACAAACAAAAGCCCTATAACAAGGCCGGGAATCACCTTAACTCGGGACTTCAAACGCGCTTCGAAAGGTTGTCTATACCGGATCGAGGCGTTTCTGCATGCGGAAGTTGGTCAGGCGTGCGCCGCGCACTTCCACGACTTGCGACCGGACGACCTCGAACCCGCGCGCTTCGAAGAACGGCCGGGCGGTTAGGCTCGGTATCGATGATGGCGAGATGCTGGTTCCGCGCTTCGGATTCGATCTGATCGAGCAGCGCGTTCGCCGCACCCGCGCGCTGATGTTCCGGATGCACGAACAACATGTCGATATGCCCATCGCTCTGAAGATCGCCGAATCCGGCAACCGCGCCGTCGACAAGCGCAAGCCATGTTGGCCGATCGAGCCGGCGCCGGGCCCATACATCGCGGTCCGCTTGCGCCCAGGCATCGATTTGAGCGGCGTCGTAATCACGCGATGCGACCTCGCGGATCGCGCGCAAAAAGACATTGATCACCGCATCGAGGTCGGACGGTTCATAACGCCGGATGACAATCGCCATGTGATTTCAGCGCGTAAGCGACACCGTCGCGATACCCAGGATGGTCATCACGACCGATGCCAGCACATGAATGGCGATCTCGCCCGCGGCCCAGCCGTAACGCCCCTGCTGCAAGTGCGCGACGACTTCGACGGAAAAGGTGGAGAAGGTGGAGAGC
>NZ_CAXTGZ010000472.1:0-4779 GCF_964243625.1 uncultured Caballeronia sp. | reverse complement strand
GTGACGTGCACGAAGGTGATGCCGAGTTCCTTTTGCCAGCGCTTGAGTTCGGCGCGCATCTGGATGCGCAGGAACGGGTCGAGCGCCGACAAAGGTTCATCGAGCAACAGGCAACGGGGTTCGTTCAGCAATGCACGCGCGAGCGCCACGCGCTGTTGCTGGCCGCCCGATAATTGCGACGGCTTGCGTTCGGCGAATGCACTCATTGCAACGAGTTCGAGCAGTTCGCCTGCACGCTTGCGGCGCGCGTCTTTTGCGACACCGCGCATCTTCAGGCTGAACGCGACGTTATCGAGTGCGGACAGATGGGGAAAGAGCGCGTAGCTCTGGAAGACCATTGCGGTGCCGCGCGTGGCGGGTTGCGCGCGCGTGACGTTGCGCTGGCCAATGAGGATGTCGCCATCGGTGATCGATTCGTGGCCCGCGATCATCCTCAATGTCGATGTCTTGCCGCAGCCCGACGGTCCAAGCAGGCAGCAGTACTGTCCGCCGGGAATGCGCAAGTCGATGGAATCGACCGCGAGCGAATCGCCATATTGCTTCGACACATGAACGAGTTCGATGTCCGCGGCTTCGGTCTTGAGTACGGCAGAAGTGGACTGACTCATATAGACGGACTCATGCGATGCGTTCCCGGGTAGGTGCTGCACAAAAAAGCAAGCGTTGGCTGGCGGGTCGTCAAATGCAAGACACATGCCACTTTGTTCGCAGCGTCTTGAGTTCCATGCAAACCATCGCTGCTATTGAACGTCTACGATATGGCGTGTAAATTGCACACGATTCGAAATCGATCCGTCGGCGATTGAAGACCGGAAACCGCACGATCAAGGTGCGCCGCCGATCCGCTTCGGGGCGCGATCCACCAAAACGGTTCACGCGCAGTACACGCAGTCATCGGGGTTTTGAATATGGACATCATTGGTCATGCCGGCGCATCACATGGACCCACGTTCGGTCCGCTCGTGACGCATGAGCGGTTTCCGTATCGGGCAATCGCCGATACCGATTCGTTTCGATGGCCGGGAGACACTGGACTTGCCGTCTATCTCGGCTTCAATATCGAACACTTTGCGTTTGGTGAAGGACTCGGCGCGGCGCTGGGTCCCGTCTCGCCGCAACCCGATGTGCTCAACTACAGCTGGCGAGAATACGGCAACCGGGTGGGCGTCTGGCGCTGCATGGAACTGTTCGATCAGCTCGACATGCCTTCGGGCACGCTGATCAACACAGCGCTCTATGATCACTGCCCGGACGTCATCGATGCATGTGTTGCACGCGGCGATGAAATCATCGCGCATGGGCATACGAATGCGCATCGTCAGAGCGATCTCGATGAAAACGCCGAGCGCGCGTTGTTGCTTCATTGCCGCGAGCGGATTGCATTGCATTCGGGCACGCCGCCCTCGGGCTGGCTGTCTCCGTGGATCTCGGAGTCGCACCTGACGCCCGATCTGCTTGCGGAATCCGGCTACGGCTACACGCTCAACTGGTGCCACGATGACCGGCCTGTCCGCATGGCGACGCGCGCCGGCTCGCTCTGGTCGATTCCTTATCCGCAAGAACTCAACGACTTGCCGATGATCATCGGCCGTCAACTGGATGCGTGTGCTTTCGCGGACATGATCATCGACCAGTTCGACGAGATGCTTGAGCAAGCGAACAACAGCCGCCACAAGCAGGCGCTCGTGATGGGTATCGCGTTGCATCCCTACCTGGTGGGACAGCCGTACCGGTTGCGTCATCTGCGGCGCGCGCTTCAACATATCGCGGCGGCGCGCGCAAAAGGTGATGTCTGGATGACCACGCCCGGCGCGATCGCGCGTCACATGGACGAGATGGAACGCGCAGGGCTCACGGGTTCTTCGCGCCTTCAGGCACAAACATGACACCGAAACCCGCGCTGCGCGTCGCAGACAAACCGCCCGGGCGTGACACGCCGCAGGACGTGGACACACGCCTCTATCAGGCGATCTTCGACGGCGTCCTCAATCATCGCCTGACGCCCGGCACCAAGCTGCCGGAGCCGGAGTTGTGCCAGTTGTTCGGCGTTGGCCGCGCGGTCGTGCGGCGCGTGCTGGAGCGCCTCGCGTATGAAGGTATTGTCGCGTTGCGGCCGAACAAGGGTGCGGTGATCGCGGAGCCGTCGCCCGAGGAGACGCGGGAGATTTTCGAGGCCCGGCGTTCACTCGAACGCGTGCTCGTGGAACTCGCGGTGCAACGCGCGAGCGCGCGCGACATTGAAGCGTTGCGCCGCCAGCTTGCCGATGAACACGAAGCCATGCATCGCTTCGACCAGCCTTCGTGGGCGCGTCTTGCCAGCGACTTCCACCTGCGTATTGCAGGACTCGCGGGCAACTCGATCCTGCAGCGCTACTTGAGCGAACTGGTATCGCGATGCTCCCTGATCGTCGGCGTGTACGAGCCTCCGGGCAATGCGCCATGCGAACACGACGAACACGCGGCAATCGTCGATTGCATCGAGGCGCGCGATGCGCCCGGCGCCATCAGCCGCATGGAAGCGCATCTTCGCGAGCTCGAAGAGCGCATCGAAACATCACGCATGCAAGGCGAGAAAAGCCTTGGGCAACTGCTCGGCATGGTTCAACCCTGAGCAAGCAAACACCGGACAGTCCATCATGGAAATCGATTTCGAAGCCATCACCGAATATCAGCGTTACAAACTCATGGCTAGCCTGATCGTGCCGCGTCCCATCGCGCTCGTCACCACCTTGAGCGAGACCGGCACGATCAACGCAGCACCGTTCTCGATGTTCAACATGATGGGCGAGGAACCGCCCATTGTGATGATCAGCATCAATCGTCTCGACGATGGATCGCTCAAGGACACCGCCACGAACATTGCGCGCAGCCGCGAGTTTGTCGTGCATCTCAGCGACGAGGCGATGGCCGAGAAGATGCATCGCTGCGGAGAGCGCCTGCCGCCCGATGTCAGCGAGCTCGAAAAAGTCGGGCTCACGCCGGTTGCGAGTTCGCACGTCGCGCCGCCGAGAATCGTAGAGGCGCCGGTGGCGTTCGAATGTACGTTATGGGAGACGCTGGAAACCACGAGCCGGCATATTTTCATCGGTCGGGTTCACCGGCTGCACGCGCGCGACGAACTCATCGATACCGAAACCTGGCGCGTGCGGCTGCAGCATTACTTTCCGGTCGGGCGCTTCGGTGCCAGCGATTATGTGACCACGCGGGATCGCTTCACGCTCGGTTGAGCAGGCGTCAATACGTCAATGCCGCTGGCCAACGAGATCATCGACCAGCGGCACGACCGCGAGCACCACGAGCATTGCGGCGAGCGGTATCGTTGCGATAAAACCGACGTACTTGAATCCCATCGCCCCCGCAATCCCGCCGGTAAAAAACATCCCCAGCAACGACGCGAGCAGCCCGAGCTTCGACCGGTCCGCCTTCACGGCTTTCATGCCGGGTTCGTCGGTCGAAGTATTCCAGTACACGAGCTTGCCAAGCTCGATACCCATATCGGTTACAAGCCCGGTCACGTGCGTGGTGCGGATTTCCGCCTTGGAGATCTTGGTGATCATTGCGTTCTGCAGGCCCATCACAAAGCAGAGCAACGCGACCGTGGCCGGGACGAACAAGATCCGGTCCTGTTCCAGGTTCGCGCCGATCAGCCCAAAGAGCAGCAGCAACGCAGCTTCGAGCAGCAAGGGCAACGCGTATTCGCTTTGCGCTGCGCGCCGCCTGCCCCAGTTGATCATGATCGCGGACGTGGCGGCGCCCGACATGAACGCCACGAGCGAACTGAGGCCCGCGACAACGAGACCCGTCTCGCCGAGCGACAGGTTATCGGCCAGCGCCGACACCACGCCGGACATGTGCGACGTGTACTGGCCGACGGCAAGAAAACCGCCGGCGTTCGCAGCGCCTGCAATGAACGCAAGCCAGCGCCCGAGGCGCCGGTTGCTCTGGTCGGTGCGTTCGGGCCGCGTGAAGCTGCGCAAATAATTCAGGGGCATCGTGTTCCGCCATCGGCATTGCGAGCCGCGATGTGAGGCGCCCAGTCAGACTTCGGCGAGCCGCTCGCTGTCGACGATCCGGATCTGCTTGCCGTTCGTATCGACGATCCGTTCTTTTTGTAGCTTCGAGAACATCCGGCTCACCGTCTCGAGCTTCAACCCGAGATAGCTGCCAATCTCTTCTCGCGTCATGCGCAGGTTGAACTCTGCCGCCGAATAGCCACGTACCTTCATCCGCGTAGACAGATTCATCAGGAAGGTCGCGACGCGCTGCTCGGCGGTCATCGTGCCCAACATCATCATCAGGCCGGATTCCCTCACGATCTCGCCGCTCATCATCCGGTGGACATGCTGCTGCACGGCTTTGACGTCGTGGCAGAGCTCCTCCAGGAGGTCGAAGGGGATCACGCAAACCTTGCTGTCTTCGAGCGCAATTGCATCGCAGTTCTGTTCGCCTGAGCAGACGCCGTCGAGTCCAAGCGGTTCGCCCGCGATGTGAAAACCCGTGACCTGCTGCTGCCCGTCGCGATGCGTGACCACGGTCTTGAAACAGCCCGTGCGCACGGCGTAAATGCTTTTAAACGCGTCTCCCGTGCGGTACAGCGTCTCGCCGCGCCGCACGAGCCGGGTCGAGCAGACGATCGCATCGAGCCTGTCGAGTTCGGCGCCGGTCAGTTGCGTCGGCATGCAGATGGCGTGCAGGGAGCAGGCGGAGCAGCGGGTGTCGGGGCGCGTAGCGGACGTAGCGGACGTAGCGGACGTAGCGGACGTAGCGGACGTAGCGGAC
>NZ_CAXTGZ010000471.1:0-4791 GCF_964243625.1 uncultured Caballeronia sp. | reverse complement strand
ACGCGAAATCGCCGTGGCGCATCTTCATTTTATCGAACCACGCGGGCGGATGCTGCGGGTCGGGGATCGTGACAAAGCGGTTGTAGTTCGGCGACTGCACATCATCGACCCAGGCGTCGGCGTCGGACACCTGATGGAACGGGTAGCGTGCGCCCTCCGGAAGGGCTGGATCGTAGGTGTAGACCGTGCCCACATTGAACACGCCCGCCGGGATTCCTGCTTCTGCGGCGAGTACGGCCAGAGCCAAAGCGCTCAACGGCGTTTCCTCAGACGGCTTGAGGACCATCGTACAGCCCGCTGCCAGCGCAGGTCCGGCTTTGCGCGTGATCATTGCGAGGGGGAAGTTCCACGGCGTGATGGCCGCCACCACGCCGACCGGTTCCCGCGTGACGATGATCTTCGATCCCGCCTTCGAGCTCGGAATGACATCGCCATAACTGCGCTTCGCCTCTTCAGCGAACCACTCGAGGAAACTCGCTGCATAAGCGACCTCCCCTTGTGCTTCCGCGAGCGGCTTTCCTTGCTCTCGCGTAAGCAATTCGGCGAGGGCATTGCGATGCTCGAGCATCAGCTCGCCCCAGCGCCGCACCCGAGCGCCGCGTTCCTTTGCGGTCAGCGCGCGCCAGGCTGGGAACGCGCCCTCCGCTGCCTGAATGGCTTGCTGCGTTTCACGCGCGCCCGCTTTCGAGACATCTGCGATCACGTCTGCCGTTGCGGGATTCAGGACCGGATAGGTCTCAGCGCTGCTCTGCCATACACCATCGATGTAGTGTTCTTTTCGAAGAAGATTCATGCCGCGTCCTTCATTGCCTGAACAAAAGCGCCCTGCGGCACGCGTGCTTCACGCGCGACCCGGCGGCCGGCTGTGTAATCGTTGATGACATCACACGGCGTGTAGTTGCGCTCGAGTTCATAAAGCTCGTCCGCGTCGAGTTCCATGCCGAGCGCGTTAAGTGCGCTGTCGAACTGGGCCGGTGAATCTGCGCCGACCAGCATGCTAGCCACGCCATTGCGCTGCAGTACCCACGCCTGGGCGATTTGCGCGGCGCTCACGCCGCGTCTCCGGGCGACGCGCTCAACAGAGGCGGCGATCTCACGGGATGCCGCATCGCCGTACATCTGCGATGTAAAGAAGTCAGTCTGGTTACGCGTAGACGCGGTGTCGCACGTCAACAGCCCTCGCGCCAGCGGGCTGAATACGGATACACCCAGACCTTGGTCCGCGCAGTACGGCATCATCTCGCGCTCTTCCTCGCGGTATGCCAAGTTCAATTGCAATTGCATATTGATCGGCTTGTGCCAGCCATTTCGTTCGCAAACCTGAATGATTTTCGCAAGCTGCCACGTGTACATGGTCGACACACCGATATAACGCGCCTTGCCCGACCGGACGATATCGTCCAGCGCTGCCATGGTTTCTTCAACGGGCGTGGTAGTGTCGAAATAATGGAGCATATAGATGTCGACGTAATCCATGCCCAGCCGGCGCAGGGATGCGTCGATACCATCGAGCACGTGCTTGCGTGAATGACCGCCCGCATTTTGATATTCGCCCATGTCGTAGCCGACCTTGGTGGTGACCACGATTTCCTCACGCCGTGCAAGGCGTCCAAGGATTCGGCCAACCACTTCTTCTCCCACGCCCAACGAATAGAAATCAGCGAGATCAATGAAGTTCACGCCTGCGTCCAACGCGTGGCGAACAATGGGCTCGCTCTTTTGTTCGTCGAAAATCCACGGTTTCCATTGCGGCGTTCCCATGTTCATGGTGCCAAGACACAAGCGCGACACTTTCAGGCCGGACTGGCCCAGTCGAACGTATTCCATTATTCAATTCTCCGTAGAGTGCCGGCATGCGACACCCGTATGCGGTTTTTTAGAGGGCGGCTTGCGACGAACTCGGGGTATAGAAGGGATTCGACACTTCACGCGCCGCGGCGAATACGTCGCGCTTTAACGGCAGACCTTTCATGGCCGCCTTGATGGCGTTTTTAGTCGCGCGATAATTGTTGCGGAACACGGCATCCAGATCGTCAGCTGACGGATTGACCCAGTTCGCCGATACGACCACCCAGTCGTTTTCCGCTTCCGGCGGCAACGTGCCGTCTTCGAGCGATTCAGCGACGGCCTTTGCGATGCCCGCCTGCGAAGCGCCCCACGTCGCGTTCCCGTGGAACTCATTGGCAATCTGTGCCTTGTTCACGTACAGCGTCAGGGGCTTGGTAGGAACACCCGGCCGAGCGATGACGACAAACGGCGCGTGGCCCGCCGACGGCGTAGCGAGCGCGGTCGCGAATGCCTGTCCAGCAGGACCGCTGCGGGGTCCGACAAGCACATTGATATGGGCGAGATTGACGCCCGGCCCTTCAAAACCTTCGCCAATGTGAAGAGTGCGCTCGGATTGGGGTGTTGGCATGTTGGCTTCCGTTCAAGGAGTGGATCGATGAACAGATTGTGAGAGCCAGCGCCGCCGAGGAGGAATCGATGATTACTGCGCACCGGTATGAGCGGCGCTCAGATCGGTGAATTCCCTAATGGGCGGCAGATGTTATCGATCAAAGGGCGCAATGGAGCCGTAGCGATCCAGGAACGCACGATGTTGGTGTTCATCTATGCCCGCTGGATGGACTTCCGTCGAGGCCGGGCGGCTGTCGAGTCGCGCTTTCGGACGGATCGGGCGAAACTGGAAGCCGCCGCCGCAGTTCGGGCATACGTTTTGAAGCCGTGACAGCGCGCACGATTCGCAGAAGGTACATTCAAAGCTGCATATCATGGCGTCACGGGCGTTTGGCGGGAGTGGCTGCAGCATTCACAGGTGGGGCGCAAGGCAAGCATGATGGATCTCCTTTTTCTCATTTTAGATTCGGAGTTCCGCTTGCCTCGCCAATCTGCCCACGTTTCACGTCAGTGTTTATGTCAGCACGCCCCACATCACCAGCGTGAGCGCCAGCCCGACCACTGAGACGATCGTTTGAAGCACGGACCAGACGTACACCGTCTGTTTTAGCTGCAGACCGAAGTATTCACGGATCATCCAGAAACCGGCGTCGTTCACGTGGCAGAAAAAGACCGACCCCGCGCCAATCGCCAGCGCCAGCAGCGAGTTGTGTGTCGCGCTCAGCCCTGCCACGACCGGGGCGATGATGCCCGCCGTCGTTGTGGTCGCGACCGTGGCCGAGCCGGTCGCCTGGCGCAGCGCAACGGCGATCAGCCATGCCAGCAGAATGAGCGGCATGTGCGAACCGATGGCAATCTTCCCGATCGTGGTGCTGATCCCTCCCAACACCAGCGTTTGCTTCAGGCCGCCACCGGCGCCGATCGTCAACAGCAGCGCGCAGATAGGCGGCAGGCTTTTGCGCAGGATGCCACTCACTTTGTCGCGCGGCATGCCACGCGTCCAGCCCAACGCGACGATTGCGAATAGAACGGTGAGTCCAAGAGCAATCAGCGGCTCACCGAGAAAATTGAGCGTATCGAATAGCAGCGTTTCGGGCTTGACAGCTAGTTTCGCTACGGTTCGGCCGAGCATCAACAATACGGGCAAAAGTATCGTCAAGAGCGAGATACCGAAGCTGGGGGCGTCGAGCGCACCGGCACCATCCATCTTCGATGCAAACAACTTGCCCATCTCCTCCGGTTCGTCGACGTGCATCCGGCGCGACAGCCATATTCCATACACGGGGCCCGCGAGGATCACAGCAGGAATTGCGATGATGAAACCAAGACCCATCGTAATTCCAAGATCCGCATGCAGTGCGCTCACCGCGATAAGCGGGCCCGGGTGCGGCGGCAGCAGCGCATGCAGCGTCGTCATGCCGGCCAGCGCCGGGATTGCGATCCGTAAGATCGGCTGTTTCGAGCGGCGCGCCATCACGAAGATGATCGGCACCATCATGACAAGGCCGACTTCAAAAAAGAGCGGCAAGCCGATCACGATTGCCACCAGCGCCATCAACCAGGGCAAGGACCGTGGCGTGGAGTGATCGAGAATGGTCGAGACCAGCCTGTCGGCAGCGCCTGACTCCGCCATTAATGCACCGAGCATCGCGCCGAGCGCGATGATAATTCCGACGTCGCCCAGCAGGCCGCCCGCGCCTTTACTAAAAGCGCTCGCGACGGCCTCAAGTGGCAAGCCTGCGGTAAAGCCGGCGACGAAAGTACCAACGAGTATCGATAAAAACGGCGCCAGTTTCAGCGCGCTAATAAGAACAATGATCGATGCCAATCCGAGCGCGCATGCGATGAGAAGACGCGTGTCGTGGTCGGACCACGCGGCGAAAGTCGAAGTCAGATGCACTGAAATGCCTTTGGCTGATTGAGAGAAGAGGCTAGCGTACCCGCGGCTGTTCGCCGCCGCTTAGTGGCCGCGATTTTACGAGTGCTTGCTTACGGGATGCTTGGAGCGGCATTGTGGAACGGTAGCGGGGTTGTGAATAGACCACCGGTGGTTCTAGCCGTATTTTTTTAATCACTATATTTGAGCATCGACATCTACATGACTAGACAGCAAGCTCTCTCTCGATCGCGTCAAGCACATGCGCGAGGGGTACGACCCAAACGGAATCGAGCATCTCATCCTGTGAGCGCCGTTCATGTTTGTCTTGCTCTAAGTCGTGTTCGGCCGGACTTTATGCGCATAAAGCATCGTATGGTCGACGCAGGCCGGTAAGCCGCTGATGCAAAGGCTCGCCACTCGGTCGCAGAAATTAGACTCCAGCACGGGCCGCGATAGTACTGTCCACGCCACCGAACCTGACGCATAAGTCGCAAGTTGACTTTATGCGCATAAAC
>NZ_CAXTGZ010000470.1:0-4798 GCF_964243625.1 uncultured Caballeronia sp. | reverse complement strand
TCGCGAAGGACTTCGGCTTGCACGACTCGCCCGTTTCGATTCTCGGGCTGACCTTGCCTGCGCTCACATTCGCGCTGACCATCGACCGGGTGCTCAATGGTTTGACGCGGCCGTTCTTCGGATGGATTTCCGACAGGATCGGGCGAGAGAACACCATGTTCATGGCGTTCGCCATCGAAGCAGTCGGAATCCTGGCGTTGTCGAAGTACGGGCAAAGTCCCGTTGCCTTTGTGATACTGACCGGGATCGTGTTCTTCGCGTGGGGTGAGATCTACAGCTTGTTCCCGGCCACTTGCGGCGACACCTTCGGTCCGAAGTTTGCCGCGACCAATGCCGGTCTGCTTTATACGGCGAAGGGAACGGCCGCGTTGCTGGTGCCGTTCAGCAGCGTGATCACGGCGGCCACGGGAAGCTGGCACGCGGTGTTCATGCTGGCGTCCGGCATGGCGGCGCTGTCTGCGCTACTGGCTCTGTTCGTGCTCAAGCCGATGCGGCAAGCGCACAAGCAGAAGCATGCAGCGGCGCCGATGGACATGCCGTTTGCGTCGGTGGTGAAGGAGTGATGCAGCGTTGAGTTGCAAAATGCCCGATGGCCGGCCATATAGCCGGCCATCGGTCGTTTCAGGTCAAGCCTGTTTCCGGCCGACCAGATAAGACACGCCCTCGGGGCCATATCGTTCGCTGTGCGCTTCATTCGTCATGAGATGAAACACATCGCCGATCTGATAGCGCGTTTGTTTTCCCGCGACGTCCAGCGTCAGCTCACCTTCCAGGATCAGCGCCTTCGCTTCGAACGCATGCGTATGGTTGTCCAGGGAAGCGCCGGCTTCCCGTTCGACCAGCACGGTTGTCTGAAAACCCTCGCGCGCAAGCATTTCGATGAAATCGTCGCGTTCCATGATCGTTCCTTTGGGATTCGAGGCCACACCAGTCACTAATATAAGTTGAAACGCATGTTCTGCGGCCAAACGGGAAAACGCGTAAAATATGAGACTGTCCTCACATTTTCACGCGCATTGTCCTGCGCACGCTTTCAATTGGAGCCGTCATGTCTAGTCTCGATCTCAATCCTGAACGCACCGCGCTGGTAGCCATCGATTTGCAACACGGCATTCTGGCGCGTCCGCTCGGCCCGCATGCCGCCGCCGATGTCGTAGCAAACAGCGTGCAACTCGCCAACGCGGTGCGTGCGAAAGGCGGCCTGGTCGTCTGGGTTCGCGTCGACCTGACGGCGATCCTGCACCTTTCCGCCGATGCACCCACTGCGCCGCCGAAGGGCTCGCCCCCGCCGCCCGCGAGCGCGTCGGAGTTATCGGCGGAACTTGGGATTCAGAGCGGGGATGTAGTCGTGACCAAGCGCCAGTGGGGCGCGTTTTATGGCACGGATCTGGAGCAGCAACTGCGCCGCAAGGGCATCCGGACAGTGATCATGAGCGGCATTGCCACGAATTTCGGCGTGGAATCGACGGCGCGCGGCGCATTCGATCGCGGCTATGAACTCGTGTTTGCGGAAGACGCGATGACGTCGCTGAGCGCCGAGGCCCATGCGTTCGTAGTCGAGAACATCTTCCCGCGCATGGGGCGGGTGAGGGCGACTGCGGATGTGGTGAAGGCGCTGCAGGAAGGTTAAGACAGGAACGGTCCGATACACGTGTTGTGCCGGACCGTTCGGGATTTCAAACCTCGAGCCGCGACTCCTTCGCTGCTTCCATCTCCTGCGTCGATCCCTTCGCCGGCCGTCCGGCCCAATAGCCGGCCAGCAACGAACCGGACAAGTTGTGCCATACCGAAAACAATGCGCCCGGGAGCGCTGCTATCGGCGTGAAATACAACTTGCCGAGCGTCGCTGCGAGTCCCGAGTTCTGCATCCCGACTTCGATTGCCAGCGTGCGGCACACGGCTTCATCGAAGCCGAGCAGGCGGCCGCCCCAATAGCCGCCAAGCAGGCCGATGCCGTTATGCAAAATCACCCCGAACATCACCAGCAGGCCCACAGATGCAATGCTCTTCTGTGTTCCCGCGACCACGGCGGAAATGATGAGCAGGATGGCGATCATCGAAATGATCGGCAACGCCGGTTCGACCGCGCGCACGAGCTTGTTGAAAAAGTGGTTGATGAACAACCCGGCAACGATCGGCAGCGCGACGATCTGGACGATGCTCATCAGCATGCCGTGGACATCGACTGCAATCGATGCATCCACGTACAGCCGCGTGAGCAAGGGCGTGGCGAACACGCCGACGAGCGTCGATAACGCACTGATGGTGACGGACAGTGCAACATCGCCGCGCGCCAGATAGATCATCACGTTGGACGCGGTGCCGCTCGCGACGCTTCCGACCAGCACCATGCCGGCCGTCAGGTCGGGCGGCATGCGCAACGCCTTGGCGATTCCCCACGCGGCGAGCGGCATCACCAGATAGTGCAGCCCGATTCCCGCAATCACCGGCGCCGGCCGCGTGAACACGCGCCGGAAGTCGGCGAAGGAGAGCGTGACGCCCATTGCGAACATGATGATGGTGAGCAGCGTGGTGACGTGGGGCGCGATGCCCGTGAACGAGGCTGGCGAGAAATAGGCGACGACCGAGATGAGTACGGCCCAGACGGGAAACAGGCGGGTGACGCGTGAAAGCATGCTGATACGATCCTGGCTGATTTAAAGGGGGCGGGAAAACAGGCTGACCATGCCATCGATAAAAGCGGCCAAGGGCGCACCGCACAACGAATCCTTATGAGATCCGCCGGCCGCGGACAAAACGCCGAACCGGATTGTAGCGGTTGCCTTACAGCTCCCGCCCAGGTTACTTCAGCCGCGCCACGGTGCCCGCATCCGGTTCGCCGCCAAAATACGTATTGAGTGCGAGTTCGAACGGCGTCTTGTCCGTGGCGGCGTGGGCGAACAGGGTCATCGACGAATGGAATTTGAGGTCGTCCGGGTAGCCGAAAATCTGTTCCACCGAGCGTCCCTCGAGCGCGTTGACGATTTGCGTCAACACCCGCAGACGCTCTCCAAGCACAGGATGATCGAGGTATGCGCGTGCCTCGTCCACTGAAGATATGGCGTAGCGTCGCGCCATGTCACTATGTCCCAGCCCCTGGATTTGCGGAAACACGAACCACATCCAGTGCGTGCGTTTCTTGCCGGTTTCGAGTTCCGAAGTCACCGTTTCGAACAACGGATTCTGGGCATCGACAAAACGTTGCAGATTAAACGGGTCGCTCATTACCGCCTCCAGATCGTTGCCGGAAAATGCTGCAAGTGATGTTCCCGCCATGCCTGCAGAAAAGGCAATCCTGCCCGTTTGCGAACGATATGCCGCTTTCTGCTATCTTGGCGGCCATGCAAAACATCATCGAAATTTCGAATCTGTCGAAGAGCTATGCGTCCGGCTTCACGGCGCTGAAAAATGTCTCGCTCGATATCCGTCGCGGGGAGATCTTCGCGCTACTCGGGCCGAACGGCGCAGGCAAGACCACGCTGATCAGCATTGTGTGCGGGATCGTGAATCCCACAGAAGGCACGGTACGCGTGAACGGTCACGGCATTATCTCCGACTACCGCGCCGCCCGCGCAATGATCGGGCTCGTGCCACAGGAACTGACCACGGACGCGTTCGAATCCGTCTGGGCCACCGTTTCATTCAGCCGCGGCTTGTTCGGCAAACCGCCAAACCCGGCGCATATCGAGAAAGTGCTGCGCTCGTTGTCGCTCTGGGAGAAGAAGGACAACAAGCTTGTCACGCTCTCGGGCGGCATGAAACGCCGCGTGCTGATTGCAAAGGCTTTGTCGCACGAACCGGAAATCCTGTTCCTCGACGAGCCGACTGCCGGCGTGGATGTGGAACTGCGCCGCGACATGTGGAACCTCGTGCGCGGCCTGAAGGCGAGCGGCGTGACGATCATCCTGACGACGCATTACATCGATGAAGCCGAGGAAATGGCGGATCGTATCGGTGTGATCAATCGCGGCGAGATCATTCTGATCGAGGAGAAAGCCGAACTGATGCGCAAGCTTGGCCAGAAAAAACTCGCGCTGCAACTGGAAGATGCAATCACGCAGGTTCCCGCAGGTCTGAGCGGATACCGGCTGGCGCTCTCCGCGGATGGTTGCGAACTGACGTACACCTACGACGCGCAGGACGAACCGGGCCGCATCATTACATTGCTGAAGGATCTCGCCGATAACGGCGTCCAGTTCAAAGACCTGCAGACGACGCAGAGCTCGCTGGAAGACATTTTCGTGAGCCTGGTCGGAGAGAAGAAATGAATATTCATGCAGTCCGGGCCATCTACAAGTTCGAAATGGCGCGCACGTGGCGCACGATCATGGGCAGCATCATCTCGCCGGTAATCTCCACGTCGCTGTATTTCGTGGTGTTCGGCGCGGCGATCGGCTCGCGCATTCCCGAAGTGAACGGCGTGAGTTATGGCGCGTTCATCGTGCCGGGTCTCGTGATGCTGTCGCTTTTGACGCAAAGCGTCTCCAATGCGTCGTTCGGCATCTACTTTCCAAAATTCACCGGTACGATTTACGAACTATTGTCCGCGCCGATTTCGTATCTGGAGATCGTGCTGAGTTATGTGGGTGCGGCCGCGACCAAGTCGATCATCCTCGGCCTGATCATTCTCGCGACCGCGCGCCTCTTCGTGCCGTTGCATGTGGATCATCCGTTCATGATGATCGTGTTCCTGTTGCTGACGGCGATTACGTTCAGCTTGCTGGGATTCATCATCGGCATCTGGGCGGACGGGTTCGAGAAGTTGCAGGTGATGAATCCCAGCAAGCTGAACGTAATC
>NZ_CAXTGZ010000469.1:0-4826 GCF_964243625.1 uncultured Caballeronia sp. | reverse complement strand
CGCGGTGACGAAAACCAGCACCACGTCCTGCACCGTAGCCGGGACGGCACGCCGCAACATCGCCTTCAGTCCGTCACGATCACTCGACATGCGCAAATCGTCGAGCAGGAACTTCATCAGTTCGCGATGCCCCGGATATCGCACCGACTTGTAATCCAGCGTTTCCACCTTGCCCGCCAGCGTTTCGCATAGCGTACCCAGTCCGCCCGATGTATTGAACGCCTCGTACTCGGTGCCATCGAGGGAAAAATGCTCCAGGCCTTCCAGCGGCTGCACCCATTGTGTACTGCCGTCGCGAATGGCTTCGCAGGGCTGACAATATTCGTTGATCAGGCCGTCGATACTCCACGTCAGGTTGTACTTCAATGCGTTCGTCGGGAATTCGGGCAATGCGCCGACGCGCATCTTGACCTCGCGCAACTCGGTGAACCGCTGCGCGAGCTCATTCGCAACAATGCCGATAAAACCCGGCGCCAGGCCGCACTGCGGCATGAATGCATGCGTGGACTCTTCGGCGATTGCGCGGATTGCATGGGTGGCGCGCACGTCTTCGGTCAGGTCGAAGTAATGCACCCCGGCCGCCTTCGCAGCCGTGGCAACAGTTACGGCAAGGTAATAAGGCATGGCGTTGATGAGCGCATCGAAACCTTGCAGGGCGAGGCGCAACGCATTGGCATCGGCGGAATCGACGCGCCGGGTCGGGATGTCCTGCGCTTCGAGCAGGCTGAGCGCGTGGGCGTCTCGGTCGAAAACGACGACTTCATAGTCGCCGGTTTCACGCAGCATCCGGGCGATGCTCTGGCCAATCAGGCCGGCGCCGATGAGGGCTATTTTCATGTTCATCTCCTTGATGGGCGTCTCGGGGCAAATCCGTGGACACCAGTTTAGGAGCGCATGAATATTGATAAAAGACACAAAAAGATGCGATTCGACATCCAATTTCGAAATTTTGACGATCTTTCGATACAAAACGTCAACGTGTCGTTCAATTCATGCCACCTCGGTCCACCTTGCGCGCAAGAATGATGGACGTGGTGGTGCGCTCGACGCCCTCAAGACCGCCGATTTCATCGAGCAGGTCGTTGAGTCTGTCAGGCGAATCGGCCCGCAGCCACGCAACGTAGTCAAACTCGCCGCTGACCGCGCAAAGCAGTTGCATCTCGGGCATCCTGGCGAAGCGCTTTTGCACGTCGCGGCCGTACTTCGGCGCGAGTTTGATGCCAACGTATGCCTGGATGCTCGCGTCGAGCACGTCTTGTCCGAGCCGCACGCCATAACCCGCAATCACGCCGGTCTTTTCGAGCCGCGCGAGCCTGGCAATCACTGTAGTGCGTGCGATGCCAAGCTGGCGCGCGAGTTCCGACACGCTCTCGCGTGCGTTCACCTGCAATGAAGCAACAAGGTTGCGGTCGATATCGTCAAGTTGATCGAGACGCGGCGGTCGCATGGAACAATTTCCTTTTGTTATTACAACGCGTTAGGGCTTCCAGGTATTAAAGCATGAGGCTCAACCTGCGCACGATGCATCAGGTTGGTTAAACTCCGTGGTCTCGCGCGAATTTTTCGCAGTCGTATCGGTTGTAAGCAGTTGTGGCAACCAAAGCAGAGCCGCGCGCTAACGTGATATTAATAGCGCGTTGCCAAGCAGCACATGCGGTATTTGTGTGTATCGCTTGCCCCTTCTTAATGGACCCAAGGTGTCACCCATGAAAAAAACACTCGTTGCACTGGCCGCCTCGCTCGCTCTTTCGACCGCATTTGCACAGTCTTCCGCGCCGGCCGCCTCGCCTGCGGGAGCGTCTGCGCCTGAATCGGCGCGCGGTCAGGCACGCGAAGCACGCGTCGAGCAACGCATTGCCGATCTGCACAGCAAGCTCAAGATCACTTCGGCACAGGAAGATCAATGGAACAAGTTCGCCGATGTCATGCGTGAGAACGGCCACACCATTGGTGAGTTGTATCGCCAGCGTATCGCGCTCGGGACGAACACCACGGCGGTCGACGACATGAAGCAGTACGCGCAGATCACGCAAGCGCAAGCCGACGGCACGAAGCGCCTCGTCGATGCATTCGAGCCGCTTTACTCGAGCCTTTCGCCGGAACAGAAGAAGCTCGCCGACGCCAGCTTCCATCAAACAGCGCGTCGCGGCGAGCACAAGGGCCGCCGCGCACCGCGCAGCAAGGCGACGCCGGACAGCATCGCGCCGGACGCAGCGTCTTCAACCAAGCCGTAAGTTGGAGAAACAAGCGCTTGTATCAGGTTACCGGTGCAAGCGCTTTTTGTTTTTGTTGTGTGCGAACTGCAAGGCTTGGCGTTACGATTCCGTTCTCCAAAGCTTCCGCCTCTCCCGGCACCGTACATGACATCGATTACCCACCTTGACCTGACTGCCGACTCCGCCACCCAACGCGTGGTGAAGGACGAAGCCGTCCATGTCCAGTTCGCGCATGAACCGGGCTCGCTGATGAGTCTGGAAGGTCCGAACCGCTATGAAACCGGCGATGCGCTGATCACCGGCGCGACGGGTGAACGCTGGGTGGTTTCGCGAGATCGTTTCAATGCGAAATACCTTCCGCACGATGGCGTCGAGCACGGCGACGCGGGCGTGTATCGAAACATTCCGGTTGTCGTGCTTGCGAAACAAATGCACGAGTCGTTTTCAATCGCGAGATCGGAAGCCGGCGATGTATTGCACGGCGTGGCAGGCGACTGGGTCATGCAGTACGCGCCGGGCGACTACGGTGTAGTCAAAGCAGCGCGTTTCGCGAAGGTTTATAAGCCGGCTTAAGCAATCAAACCTCCGGGTCACGCGAAATCGTCGCCCATGTCGATCTCCACGTTACGCGGCACTGTTTCCCCGTTCGCGTACATCTCTTCAAGCGCGCCCAGTTCCGTTTCCACATACGCCCGCAGCACCGCGTAACTGCGCGCGTGCATGCGCGGCGGCATCGCCCGATAACGCGCGAGCGCGGCGGGATCGAAGCGGATGTCGATGGCAATGCGGCGCGCCGTTGTCCCGAAACGCATCGCGATGTAATGGACGACGAGCGAAAGCCGGCCATCGTCGCCGGGGCGTTCAACGAATTGCGTCTGTTCCGGGAACAGGTCGCTGATCACGCGCGCCAGGATTTCGATGTCGGCGCTCGGACATTCGAACTGATATTCGTCGCTCATCTCAGACTCCGTTCTTCGCTCGCGCCGCACGGTCGGACGCAACCCTCACGCCGATAAAATACCGGCGCAACGCACGCATCACGATCAGGCCGAACACGAGATACACGGCGTCTGCCGCGAGCAGCGGGATCAAGCGCGCCTGATACAGCGCAATAGGCAACGCAATCAGCGCATGCGCCACGATCATGAACGGCAGCGTGAAGCGGAAACGCTCGCGCAACATGTGCCACATCACAACAGAAAAGCCGATCTGGAACACGAACGCCGCAGCGCGTTCGACCAGGAACAGTCCCGCGGATTCAGGCGTCAGGCTGCCCAGCACCATATGCAAGCGCAGCAGCGATTCTGCGGGAACACTGGTGAAATATTGATCGAGCATGTTGCGATCGGCGAGCGTGGCATACAAAAGCCATTGAAGCTGAACCAGCACGCCGACCAGCCACGCTTCCGCGCCACCATGTCCGATTCCGTAACCCAGCGCCGTCCCCGGCTTTTGCAGCGACGCAGGATCGCGCCGGATCAGCCATTTCATGCCGGCGAAGCGGCCCACTTCTTCGCAGATACCAGTAGCCAGCGCGCCATAGATCACGAACAACGCGGGGTTCATCAACAAGCCCACGGTCGTCGCATTGCTCAGCATCAGGCCATGCAGGCCCCGTTCGATGACCATCGAAAAAAGCGCGAATACCGCAATCCCGACGATCACATCGCGCCGCCCGAACCCGTACTGCGGCCGCATTTTCCGGTAGAGCCAGAAAGGCAAGGCCGCAATCAGCAGCGTTGCAAGCGTGAGGCAAACCAGCGTCAATACACTTACCATGAATCAATATCCTCAAAAACCATGTTCGGCCAGATGCTAGATGTTGCCCGCAAGCGTTGACGTGCGCACGACCAGTTCGCCCGGCAGCAGGCATTCGCGCGGCGCCATGACCGCGCCCTCGATGCGCTCGTGCAGGAATTCGACGGCGCGCTCCCCTATGGTATAGGTCGGCTGGCGCACAGTCGTCATTCCGGCTAGTTCGGCCCACTCGGAATCATCGATACACATCAGCGCCACGTGCCGCTGCCACGCGGCGCCATGGCGCTCTTTCATATGCAGCGCGACGCGCAACGCAACCGGCGCGTTCGCCGCGAACAACGCAATGCGGCGGTTGAGTTGCCGGTTCTCGCCGATACGGGTATCGATTCCGGCAAGCGCCTCGGCCGCCAGTTTGTCATCATCCAGGTCGAGCACGACTGTCGCGCCCGACACTCCAAGGGCGCCGATAGTGTCACGAAACGCCGTCTCGCGCACGCGGCGCGAACTCACATGCGTGAAAGGCTGCACCACAAATACGAGTTCATCGAAGCCCTGCTCGTCCAGATGGCGGATCGCTGCCGCGACCGCCGCGGTGTTGTCGAGGCCGACCATGTCGGTCACCAGGCCATCGATCGAACGATCGACCAGCACTACCGGCACCCCGCCGCTTGCGAGCGTTTCCAGCGTCTCCTCCTTCACGCCGAGCGCATTCACGATCACGCCTTCCACGCGATACGTACTCAGCAATTGCAAGTACCGCCGTTCGAGATCCACCTCGTTGGCCGCGTGGCAGATCAGCGGCATATACCCGAAAGCGTGGCACGCCGCCTCGACGCCCTGCAGCACTTCCAC
>NZ_CAXTGZ010000468.1:0-4834 GCF_964243625.1 uncultured Caballeronia sp. | reverse complement strand
GGCGGTGGCCCGTCTGGTGAACCTGTCGTGGTATCGCGTGAAGGCCATCTGTGAGCGTTACGTGAACCTCGCGGTGGCCGCGACTGATTTGTCCGAGCTCACCGCGGTGGCCATTGACGAAACCTCGTGCCGACGGGGCCACGACTATGTCTCGCTGGTCGCCGACATGGACGCCAGGCGCGTAGTCTTCGTCACGCCAGGCAAGGATGCCGGCGTTGTCGAACGCTTTGCCAATCACCACGAGGAACACAACGCCACGCCTGCGCAGATCAAATCGGTCAGCATCGACATGTCGCCCGCCTTCATCAAGGGCGTGGACGAGCATCTGCCCGATGCGCGCGTAACGTTCGACAAGTTTCATGTGATTGCGCACGCGTCCAAAGCCCTCGACGGTGTGCGCCGCGAGCAGCAGAAGAACGATCCGGCATTGAAGGGCATGCGCTGGTCGTTGCTCAATGATGCGGACAAGCTGAACCTCGCGCAACTGACCGATCTCGAGGCACTGATTAGCCAGTACACCACCAACCGCACCGCCCGTGCCTGGATGTACCGCGAGCAGTTGCGCGAGGTTCTCGATCCCAAGCAGATCCACGTCGTCTCCAAGATGTTGCGCCGGTGGTGCACCGGTGTCATGCGTTCCAGGGTTGAGCCGATGAAGGACGTCGCACGCATGATCCTGCGCCATTTCGACGGCATCATCGCCTGGGCCCAGACGCGCCAGACCAACGGCTTCATTGAAGCCATCAATGGCCTGTTTCAAGCTGCCAAGCGCAAGGGGCGCGGGTACGCCAGCTTCAAAACCATGCGAACCGTGCTGTTCCTCATCGCCGGCAACCTCGACTTCTCAGCCTTCAATCCACATGCCTCGTAAGCCGCATTACCCACTCCGCTTTTGAAATAGCCAAATTAAATATAGAAACGAGCATTTGGCGCTAAGATTTACCCGTGTTGACGAAGTATCTTCGATGGCCCTTATAAAAATGATCAACTACTTCGTTATACGAACAACTGAGTAAGATTAATATCGAATACCAGCATCGTGAAATGCGCGCGGTCATCCCGCTATAAGAAATGTGTGCTACAGGTAGGCCCAAACTTAATATCATCTTGCTTTACGAGTAGCGCTTACTCTTGATATGGCAATATCGCCGTTCGGCAGGTCCGTATTCTGTGCGTAGCAAAATGCCGCCAATTGCTTGCCGAAGTAGGCCGCTTAACAGGCTGCGGAAATACAGGCCGACTTTACTGAGCCGTGAGCTTGATCAGAATTTTCGGCGGGGGATTTCTCATAGTTTGGAATATGGACCGGTTAATTTCGGTTTTCGGACCTGTTTATAACGTTCTCTTGCTCATTTTTGGTTCACTGCGGCTGCAACGCACGGAGTTGTCCCAAGGTGCGCTTGCGCACGAGCTTGTACGCGGCCATCGTCAGCACGAACATTTGATCGACCTTCTTCAAGCCGCGCACCATCACCTGGCGCATACCGCCGATGCTCTTGGCCCAGCCGAAACCCTGTTCGATGAGCTTGCGCTTTTGCTGGGAAACCGCGTAGCCCGCACTCTGGGCGATTGACTCGGGCACCGCCGACTGGCGGCCCGACTTGTTTTGCGCCACGTGAGGCGTGATGTTCATTGCCTTGCAGGCCTCGATGAACTCTGCTGCGTCATAGCCTTTGTCTGCCCCGAGTGTGATCTCGCGCGTCGGGTCGTCAAGCGCCTGGCGAGCATCATCGATCATTACTTTGGCCGCTTCGCGCTCGGCGTAGCCGTCGGCCAGCGTCACCACGGCGCTGGCGATCAGCCCATGGCGGTTGTCGCTCAACATGTGGCCCATGTAGCGTCATCTCGTTATACGGAAGTGTCATAGCCGTCGCGCAAGATCTGTATGGTGATCACAGCATCCATAACTCGCTGCATGCCAATCCATAGCGTCTTCGCGCCTGGTTCGCCGTCGTTCTTGCGCCCGAGAAATCCGCCCAGTGAGCCGACCATCCGTATCATCTGGTTGAGCGTCGGCGGCTTTTTGGGACGCGCTTTCTTACAGAGCACATGGGCGCCGTGTATCTCGTCAGCCGCAAAGAACAGCGACGCGTCCAACTCCGGACAGGTTCTGCCCACACGCATGAGCCGCGCGATACGCCACGATACGACCATGTACAGCACGAGCGCCTTTTCTACCCGCTCCATCTGTGAGAGTTGCAGTGCCTCGACACCGCAGGCGTTCTTCAGGACGTTGAAGAACATTTCTATTTCCCACCTCGCGCGGTACCAGTCAACGAGTTCGATGAGGGCATGCGCATCACCTGCTTCGCGGTTGGTCACAAGACGCCAGATAACGGGCTTCACACCCGCTGGCGCATCCACTTCATACGCCTCGACGCAGGTGAGCGTGACACCGGCACGCCCGGGCAGCGTGACGCGCTGGCTACGCAGTTCCTGCCTCACTTCACGCGCCTTCTGGCCGTTACGCCCGGGCAGCACGAAGCTGATGTGGCCGAGTACCCTGCTGGCGTGCACCGTCTCCCACAAACTTGCTTCGCCCTTGAGCGCGCGATTGTGTTGCGAGCGCATCAGCCAGTCCGCCGGTTCACCCAGTTCCTGCGCACGCTGCATGAGCGCGGCGATGTCGCCTTCACGATCGGCCACATACACCAGCCGCGTGTCAGGCAGGGCCCGTGCCTGTTCGGCCACGATCTCATAGCTTTCGATCCACCGCGCACTTTCCTTAACGCCCCCACGCTTGCCGTTTGCATCGCGTGGTTCGCGCGCCCACATCCATGCGTTCATCACACCCAGCGGCTCCCGATCCGGTGTCACCGCATAGGTCGCGTGAAGATACATGCCCACCTGTGCTTCATAACAGAGCGGGCCAGCCCCTTCGATATCCTGACCGTTAAAGTTCAGCTCTGTCGTATCGGCAATGCACAGCACCACCGGCAACTGCCCCATGCGTGCCGTGGTACGGTCCCAATGCGGCTGCATCATGTCGCGCCAGTCGATGTGCTCATTGCCCAGAAAGCGATATGCAGCGATCGTCTCTGACCAGCCTTCGCACGCGCCCGGAATGCTAGCCGTGGGCCGGCTGGCGAACCGTTTGACCAGCTCCTTCGCGCGCCGGTCTCGCCGTGGATCACCCAGATCCAGCGTCTCAAATTCCTCGTCCACCCATGCTCCTGCGTCGTCTCGGATCTTCATGCTGAAAATCCGAGAGTAAACGCGAAATCCGCACAGTTAACAACCCCCTTGCGGCTACTTTTTTACTCCACCATCCTTGCCGCAAGTGTCGAGTTGTGTATAAAGAGATGACGTAGCGTAGCTCGCTTGCCGTTTTGCCCTTACGATACAGCCTCGAATCCGGGTCGCTCTTCGATTCATGCGTCTCATTGCTGCGCGTCTCGCCCTTGAAGCTCCCACCGTCTTCGCTGTCCTGATCATCGTCGCGGCGCACAAAGCTTTTATGACCGGCCCATGCTTGAATCAATGTGCCATCGACGCTGAAGTGCTCACCGGAAAGCCAGCACTTGTTCTCGGCAATGCCCACAACCTCGTTAAAGAATTCGATGACCGCGTCATGCTTGATCAGCCGCTCGCGGTTCTTGGTGAAGACGGTGGGCACCCACACGGCATCGTCCATCGACAGCCCGATAAACCAACGAAACAGCAGGTTATATTGAACCTGCTCCATCAACTGGCGCTCGGAGCGCACGCTATAGAGCACTCGCAACAGCGCGCGCAGTAGCTTCTCCGGGGCAATGCTGGGTCGCCCACCTTTGATATCAGCCTCGTACATGCTGGCAAACAAGCGATCCATCTTGGCCAAAGCTGCGTTGGCCATCTTACGAATCGAGCGCAGCGGATGATCGGCTGGAACAAAGTCCTCTAGCTTACGCAATGTGAACAGATTCTCGGTAAAGGTATCGGCGCCGCGCATCGCTTCTCACAGTTGTGGGGGCTTTACTAACAACGTTTGAACTGACCTTTTGGGTGACTTCAGGGCGAGGTATTTCCGCAGCCTGTTAAGCCCAAACTTTCGATATTGAGCCGCCCCGGTTCTCGCTCGGCCCGTCACGTCAGATGCGCGATATCCGCATTGTGATACACGCGTACTGTCGATGGAAATTCAAATTCTTTTCCCCATTTGACTCCGGGGTTTACTATGAACGCCAATTGACAGATTTGCGTCGCACTGATGCGAATTGACAAAATCATGTCGGTCCGAGTGGGCATAAATCGGTCAACTCGAACCGGCCCTTCCTTGCTATACATGGATTCCGGATTGACAGAATTCCGTCGAACGACGGTTCTTGACAAATAAACCTTGATTTAGGAAACGATCACTTCCATAATAAGTGCATGAACACGCAAACGAATCCTAGTGCCGCCGGTCCGAAACGGACCCCACTGTCACGCGATCCCAATTTCATAACCGGGGGCGATGGTCTCATCGCAGTCGACAAGATCGCCAACAAGATCCTGTTCCTCGATCCCTCGACCTATGAGACGGTATTGACGCTTTCAGGGTTTGCGCCGCGCGTCCACGAAATCGCTGTGTCGGCTGACCGAAAGACCGCTTACGTTCCAATCTATGGCGACGGCAAACATGGCGATAATCCAAACCCCGGCCACCTCATCGCCGTGTTCGATCTCCAGGCCCGTCGCCATATAGGCGATATCAGCACTGCGCCCTATCTCGCGCCCCACGGCCTTCGCTGGGGCCGCGAAGGCGAGTTGTATTGTGTCTGCGAGAACAGCGGTGTCGTGCTGGATCTGGATGTCGGGCCCTGGGAAATACGAGACGTCATCGAAGTCGGCTCCAATAAAGCACACCGTATTG
>NZ_CAXTGZ010000467.1:0-4858 GCF_964243625.1 uncultured Caballeronia sp. | reverse complement strand
CACCGCGCTCGATTACGATCAGGTCGAGGACTGCGGCGGGTATCTGCGTGCGCCGGAACCTGCCACGTTTTATCGGATGCATGGGTGCTTGACGGGTGCCTACGACGTTCCCAACCTGCTCGTGCGCAACCGGGTCGTATTGACGAACAAGACGCCTACGGGCCTCGTGCGCGGCTTTGGCGGACCGCAGGTCTACTTCGCGCTCGAGCGGCTGATGCAGCGCATTGCCATTGAATTGAAGCTCGACGTGCTCGATGTGTATCGCCGAAATTTCGTGCCGGCCAACGCCTTCCCGTATCGCGCCGCTGCGGGCGCCTTGCTCGATTCGGGCAACTACCAGGAAGCGTTGAGACGCTCGATTGCCGAAGGCGGTTATGAGGAGTTGAAAACCCGCCGCGATAGCGCGCGCCGGGAGGGCCGTCTGTACGGTATCGGCTTTGCGGCGATTGTCGAACCTTCCGTATCGAACATGGGTTACATCACGACCGTGATGCCCGCCGATGCACGCAAGAAAGCCGGTCCCAAGAGCGGCGCGATTGCGAGCGCAACGGTCAGCGTCGACTTGCTGGGCGGCGTGGTCGTGACGATCGCGTCCACGCCGGCGGGGCAGGGACACATGACCGTTTGCGCGCAAGTTGTAGCCGATGCGCTCGGTCTGTCGCCCCATGAGATCGTGGTGAACGTGGAGTTCGATACCCACAAGGATGCATGGTCGGTTGCAGCCGGAAATTATTCGAGCCGTTTTGCAGGCGCGGTCGCGGGCACGGTGCATCTCGCGGCCGTCAAGGTGCGCGACAAGCTCGCGCGTATCGTCTCGTCGCAGCTCGAATGCAAGCCTGAGGACATCCGTTTCGAAGGCGGACGGGTCTATCGGGACGGCGACGAAGACCACGCCATGCCCTTCGGGCGCGTGGCGAGCAATGCGCCTCACTGGGCGCCTGCGTTACTGCCTGCGGGCGAAGAACCGGGCTTGCGCGAAACTGTTTTCTGGACTCCGCCGAACATGGATGCGCCGGATGAACAGGACCGCATCAATACGTCGGCGGCTTACGGTTTTGCATTCGACATGTGCGGCGTGGAAGTGGATCGCGCCACGGGGCGCGTGCGTATCGACCGTTATGTGACCACGCACGATGCAGGCAAGCTGCTGAACCCCGCACTCGCCGACGGCCAGATTCGCGGCGCTTTCGCGCAAGGACTCGGCGCGGCGTTGATGGAAGAGTTCCGCTACGGGTCCGACGGCAGTTTTCAGTCGGGCACGCTCGCGGACTACCTGATGCCGACCACGTGTGAAGTGCCCGATCCGATCATCCTCCATACGGAAACACCGTCGCCATTCACGCCGCTCGGCGCGAAGGGCCTGGGCGAAGGCAACAACATGAGCACGCCGCCATGCGTGGCCAATGCGGTTGCCGATGCACTTGGCGTCGATGACATTCGCTTGCCGCTGACGCCATCGAAAGTGATGGGGCTGATCGGTATCGATGACCCGGAACCGTCCCGGCCCGAGTTCCGCGAAGCGCAGCAAAAGACGCCAGTGCTGCCGGGCGGCAAGGCGCTGACCGCGCAAGGCAGCGTGGATCTGCCGGCATCGCCTGAAGCGATCTTCGCGGTGCTGCTCGATCCGGTTGCGCTCGCGAAGGTCATCCCCGGTTGTCATGCGCTCGAGGCGAAGGGCGAAAACACGTATCGCGCGGATGTGACGGTTGGCGTCGGCATGATCAAGGCGCGCTTCGAAGCGGAGATCGGGCTGTCGGATCTCGATCCGCCGCATCGTTTGCGGCTTGCCGGTGCGGGCATGTCATCGCTCGGCAGCGCGCGCGGTAACGGTCTGGTCGAGCTGACGCCTATCGATAAAGGCACGCGCCTGACGTACGACTACGAGGCGCAGGTCTCAGGGAAGGTCGCGGCGGTCGGTGGCCGCATGCTCGAAGGCGCGGCAAAGGTCGTGTTGCGGCAACTGTTCGAATCGCTGGGACGTCAGGCCGCAGGCAAGCCCGTGAAGTCGAATGGCGGGTCGTGGCTTGGCCGCATCCTCGGCCGGTTCGGGAGGCGTTCATGAAACCCGCACCATTCGATTATCTGCGCGCCGCGAACACGCACGATGCGCTCGACGCCCTCGCGCAATCAGGCGAAGACGCGCGCATCCTCGCCGGCGGCCAGTCACTCATGGCGGTGCTCAACATGCGGCTTGCGCAACCGCGCGTGTTGATCGACATCTCGCGTACGGCCGATCTGGAAGCGGTGCGCATCGAGAAGAACCATCTGGTCGTGGGTGCGGCAGCAACGCAAGGCAGCGTGGAATGGCGCGCATCCTTGCGTGATGAAGTGCCGCTGCTCGCACTTGCTTTTCCGAACATCTCTCACTTTCAGATCCGCAACCGCGGCACGGTTTGCGGCTCGATCGCGCACGCCGATCCCAGTGCGGAGTTGCCGCTCGTGCTGTCTCTGCTGGGCGGCGATGTGATGCTGCGTTCGAAGAAGCGCAAACGCACGCTCAAGGCGGAAGACTTCTTCCAAGGCATGTTGATGACCGCACGCGAACCCGATGAGCTCCTCGAAGCCGTGCGCTTCCCGCTGAAGAAACCCGGCGAACGATACGGCTTCGAGGAATTCTCTGTACGGCACGGCGACTTTGCGATGGTCGGCTGCGCCACGGTCGTGACCGACACCGCCATCCGCATCGCGGTTGGCGGCGTTGCAGACAGACCCGTGGTCGAACAGTGGCCCCGTCTGCAAGGCGACGACTTGCGCGGCGCCCTGAACGACCTGAGCTGGAAGCTGAACGCGCAGGACGACGCGCACGTCAGCGCAACATACAGACGCCATCTTGTGCGGCAACTTGGATGGCGCGTCATTGAGGAGGCGAAGTGAGCAACACGTTATCGGTCAGGCTGGATCGCGGCGAGCGTCGGCAGATCACGCTGACGTTAAACGGACGTGAACGCAGCGGCTATTGCGAGTCGCGCGACTTGTTGTCGGACTTCGTGCGGCATGAACTGGGCGCAACCGGAACGCACGTGGGCTGCGAGCACGGCGTATGCGGCGCGTGCACGGTGCACGTGGACGGCGTCGCCGGGCGGTCGTGCCTGATGCTTGCGGTCCAGGTGGAAGGGCGCCGCGTGGATACCGTCGAAGGTCTTGCGGCGGATCAGACACTGGGGGACTTGCAGCAAGCGTTCCAACGCCATCATGCGTTGCAGTGCGGCTTCTGCACGGCAGGAATTCTGATGTCGTGCGCCGACTATCTCAAACGCGTGCCCGACCCCAGCGAAACCGAAGTACGCGAAATGCTCTCTGGCCATCTGTGCCGATGTACTGGCTATACGCCGATAGTCGCCGCCGTGCTCGACGTGGCGGCGCGAAGAAATGCGGGCAGGAAGGAGCCGGAACATGCTTGATCTCGGCCGAACCTTCTTGCAGAGTGTGGAGCGCAGCCCGAACACGCTCGCACTTGTGGATGGCGACAAACGCCTGACCTATGCGCAGTGGCACGAAGTCATTCTGCGTGTAGCCGGTGGCCTGCGCGAGGTGGGCATCGAGCGCGGCGACCGTTTGCTCGTCGTGCTGCAAAACCGATGGGAGATGGCGACGCTGCACTGGGCCTGCCAGTTCGCGGGCATCGTCATGACGCCGCTGAACTGGCGTGCAAAGCCGGAAGAACTGGATTATTGCGTGACGGATTCCGGCGCGAAAGCAATCGTATTCGAGCCTGTTTCCGCCGACGCCGTGCAGGGCAGCGCAGCAGCGCAGGAGATCCCGCGCATTGCACTGGACGAAGCGCGCGGCACGCTCTCCTTCGACACGCTCCTCAACGCGAACGCAGCGAACACTACGGCCGAAGCCTCCGCCGACGATGTCTCTCTGATCCTTTACACATCCGGCACGACCGGCAAGGCGAAGGGTGTGCCACGGCGCCATCGACACGAACGTGCCGCTGCGCTCGCACATGTTGCGCAAAACTTGTATCGATACAACGAACGCACGCTCGGCGTCATGCCGCTTTATCACACCATGGGCGTGCGTTCATTGCTCGCCATGGCGCTGGTCGACGGCTTGTTCGTCTGCGTGCGCCGCTGGAATGCGGCACAGGCGCTTGCATCGATCAGTGAATTCGAACTCACGTGCCTGTACCTCGTGCCGACGCTCTATCACGATCTCCTGGCAGCGCCAGGTTTTGCGGACGCTACGACGAGATCGGTCACGAAGCTGGGTTTTGCAGGCGCTCCCATGAGCGACGGCTTGCTCAAACGTCTCTTCGCCGCATTCAAACCCGAGCTCTTCGTGAACCACTATGGATCATCCGAGGTGTACACGGTCAGCATCGATCAGGATGCCATGCGCAAGCCGGGCAGTGCCGGGCGCGCAGGCATCAATACGCGATTGCGAGTGGTCAAGCTCGACGCCTCCTCGCCAACGGACTTCGCGGCGGTCAACGAGGAAGGCCAGATCATCGCGGACCTGCTAGGCGACGAAGCGTTCGAAGGCTACTGGAACCGTCCGGACGCGAACGCGAAGTCCCTGCGCGACGGCTGGTACTTCACCGGCGACACTGGCTTCTTCGACAAGGACGGCGACCTCTTCGTGAGCGGCCGCGTTGACGACATGATCATCAGCGGGGGTGAAAACATCTCGCCGGTCGACATCGAATCGGTCCTGTCATTACATCCCGCAGTGGACGAAGTGGCGGTGGCCGGCGTGAAGGACGAACGCTGGGGCCAACGCGTGGTGGCCTTCATCAAGCGCCGCCTGGTCAAGACCGCCGAGATGGGTGGCCAACGCTTCCCCGCCCTGGCCGAAACCGCCGAGCGCTTCAACGACACCAGCTGGTTCTGGACCGACGACAATGCCAAGGCCG
>NZ_CAXTGZ010000466.1:0-4859 GCF_964243625.1 uncultured Caballeronia sp. | reverse complement strand
TCGGCATATCCATGGCGCGAACATGGGGGTATCGGCGGCGGCTTATTTGCGGGTCGGCGGTTTCGCGCCGCTGGAACATAGCGAGGACGTGGCGCTGGTCGAGGCGCTGATTGCCGATGGCGCGTCGATCGCATGGAGCGCGGCGCCGCGCGTGGTGACGAGCGCGCGGACGGACTTCAGGGCACGCAAAGGGTTCGGCGCCACGCTGGTCGACGTGAGCCGGCGGTACTTCCTGGCGTCGTCGGATGAGGATGGGGTGTTGGCGGCTTGATGTACGGGCCTCAGCGCGCCCGCAAATCCCCCGGCACATCGACATCGCGCAAGATATTCGCATCGTCGACATCGATCTTTTCCACCGTCTCCGACATGAACAGCGCGCGTGCCCCGGCGTCGCCATCGAGCGCGCTGAGCGTTTGAAGGTGCATCGCGCCAAACCCCGCCGGATGCCCACGCTGCCCGCGATAAAACGGCGCCACGATCGATGCGCCCGCGTCCAGCGACCGCGCAACCGCCTCTACTGTTCCCGGCTCGATCCACGGCATGTCGCCAAGCGTCACAAGCCATCCTTCCGCTTCGGGCGTCGCGCGCACCGCGGCGGCGAGCGTCGCGCCCATGCCGCGTTCGGCATCGATGCAAAACATCACATTGCAGCCCGCTTCGTTCAAGACTTCAGCCAGCTTTTCCGATCCCGGCCGGACCACGGCAAGCACGCTCGATACCGCCGACAACAAGCGCCGCGCCGATTGGAACACGACGGGCGTGCCGTCGGGCAGCGTGGCGAGGAGCTTGTTGTGCAGGCCGCTCGGGTCAAAGCGGGAACCATAGCCGGCGGCAAGCAGGATGCCGGTAGCGCTCGATGAATAACTCATGGCCGGCGTCCTGACGAGGGGTTAAAGAAAGAAGCGTCGATTTTGACAAGCCGGATCGCTCGCGGCAAGCACGAAAAAAACCGTGCGGCTTTGCAACGCCGCACGGTTTCAGAACGTAAAAGCCATCAAACCATCGTCTTGGGCATGACCTTGTCGAGCGTGATCGGCAGATCGCGCACGCGCACGCCGGTCGCGTGATACACCGCGTTTGCGATCGCGCCGGCCACGCCCGTGATGCCAATTTCGCCAATACCCCGCACGCCCAGCGAATTGATATGCGGATCGGTCTGGCCCAGCACGGTGATATCGATCGTGTTGATATCAGCGTTTACCGGCACGTGGTACTCCGCGAGATTGGCGTTCGTGTAGCGGCCGTAACGCGGATCGAGTTCGCTCTTCTCGGTCAGCGCCGAGCCGATGCCCCATACCACGCCGCCCATCAACTGGCTGTGCGCGGTTTTTTCGTTGAGCAGGCTGCCCACGTCGTACACGCTCACCACGCGTGCTACGCGGATCGTGCCGAGATCGGCATCGACGTGAACCTCCGCAAATACCGCGCCGAACGAGTGGAACGCGTACTCCTTTTTCTCGTCGCCGGGCTTGACCGTCGCCGTCGCTTCGATCGGCTTGCCGCCGTTCCTCGCGATAATCGCCGCCGCCGGATCGCGTTTCGCCGGGTCCGCGCGGCTGATGACCCAGCCGTTGTTGACTGTCACGTCATCGGCCGAAGCGCCGGCGAGCGGCGAACCCGAGTCGGCGATGGCCATCGCGATCAACTTGCCGCGCGCCTGAGACGCAGCTTCACGCACTGCCGGCGACACGCTCGCCGCCGATTGCGATCCGCCCGATACCGGCGCTTTCGGCAACGATGAATCCCCGAGCGCGAACGTGACCATCTCCATTGGGAAGCCGAGGGCATCGGCGGCGACTTGCGTCATCACGGTGAACGTGCCGGTGCCGAGATCCTGCGTGCCCGATGCCGCCATCGCCGTGCCGTCGGGCAAGATTCGCACAACCGCCGATGCCTCGCTGCGATTCGCCGGATACGTCGCGGTCGCCATGCCCCAGCCGATCAACGTGTTCCCTTGCTGCATGGAACGCGGTTTCGGATTGCGCCGCGACCACCCAAACTTCGCGGCGCCCTTTTCGTAACACTCGCGCAACGACTTCTCCGACCACGGTTTTTTCTCCTGCGGTTCCATGTCGGCGTAGTTCTTGAGGCGCAACGCGAGCGGGTCCATGTTCAACTGGTACGCCATTTCGTCCATCGCGGATTCGAGCGCGAACGAGCCGCTCGTCTCGCCCGGCGCGCGCATGAACGTCGGCGTGCCGATATCGAGTTTCACGAGCTTGTGCGTGGTTGCCTGATTCGGCGTGGCGTACAACATGCGCGTGAGAATGGCGGAGCTTTCGTTCCAGTCCTCGAACGTGGATGTCGTCGATATCACGTCGTGGCGCATGCCGGTAAGCGTGCCGTCATCGCGTGCGGCGACCTGGAAGTGCTGTTCCGTGAACGGCCGGTTGCCGACCATGCCGAACATTTGCGGACGTTCCAGCACGAGCCGCACGGGCCGGCCGGTCTGCTTCGCGGCCATCGCGGCGAGCACCACGTGCGACCACGCCGATCCCTTGCAGCCGAATCCGCCGCCGACGAACGGGCAGATCACGCGCACGTCGTCCTCGCTGATGCCCAGTGTCTTCGCGACCGCGCTGCGCGCGCCGGATACGCCCTGGGTTGCATCGTAGAGCGTGAGCTTGGGGCCGTCCCAGCGCGCCAGCGTGGCGTGCGGTTCCATTGGATTGTGGTGCTCGTTCGGCGTGGTGTAGACCACGTCGAGCCGTGTCGGACCCTGGCGCAGGCCGGCGGCAACGTCGCCGCGTTGTGTATCGATAGGCCGTCCCATCATTTTTTCCGGCCTGTATGCCGAACCCTTCGCGCTCTGATAATCCGCGTTGGGCGTGGCGGCCTCATACTTGATCGATGCCTGCAGCTTGCGCGCGCCATCGGTTGCACGTTCAAGCGTATCGGCCACTACGACCGCAACGGGCTCGTTGCTGTAGCGGACTTCATCGGTTTGCAGCAGGGTCAACCGGCGTACGGCCGGCGGCGATGCATCCGGCTTGCCGCCATTGGGCAGGCGCATCGCGGTTTCATGCGTCATCACGAGCAGCACGCCGGGCATGGATTGCACGCGTGCGGTGTCCATCGACAGCACCCGTCCACGCGCAATCGTGCTCGTTACCAGCACTGCATGCGCGAGCTTGGCTTCGGGGTTGTCGGCGGAATAACGCGCCTCGCCGGTGACCTTCAGAAGGCCGTCGGTGCGATCGAGCGGTTGTCCGAGAACACTCATGCGACACCTCCAGCGGTTGAAACGGCGCGAACGATCGCGCGCTGAGCCAGCTCGATCTTGAAGCCGTTCTCGCGATAACCCTTCGCGTCGCGCACGGCGAGCGCGGCGGCGCGTTGCAACGTGTCGTGCGACAAGGTCTTGCCGACGAGCATCTGCTCCGTCGTCATCGCCCGCCATGGTTTATGCGCGACGCCGCCCAACGCGATGCGCGCCGTCTTCACGGTGTCGCCATCCATCTGCAAGGCGGCCGCGACCGAGACGAGCGCGAACGCATAACTCGCGCGGTCGCGCACCTTCAGATAATGCGAATGCTCGGCGAACAAGGGCGGCGGCAAGTCAACCGATGTGATCAGTTCGCCCGGCTTCAGCGTGGTATCGACTTCCGGATGATCACCCGGCGAACGATGAAACTCCGCAAACGGAATCGCACGTTCACCTTGCGGACCGTTCACGCGTACGACGGCGTCGAGCGCGGCGAGCGCCACGTTCATGTCGGAGGGGTTCGTCGCGATGCACTGATCGCTCGCGCCAAGAATCGCGTGAATGCGATTGTTGCCTTCCAGGGCTGCGCAACCGCTGCCTGGCGCGCGTTTATTGCACTGCTGGAAACCGGTGTCGTAGAAGTAATAACAGCGCGTGCGTTGCATCAGGTTGCCGCCGACGGTTGCCATGTTGCGCAATTGCGCCGATGCACCCGCAAGAAACGCCTGCGACAAAAGCGGATATCGCTCGCGAATCCACGCATGGTTCGCGGCGTCGCTATTGCGAACCAGCGCGCCGATACGCAAACCGCCATCGGGAAGCGGCGTCACGGCGCCGAGTCCGTCGATATGCGTGATATCGACGAGCTTCGACGGCCTTGCGACGCCGCCTTTCATGAGGTCCAGCAGATTCGTCCCGCCGCCGATAAACGCAACGCCCGGCTGTTGTGCAGCCTTGATTGCCGCGCTGACATCGGCTGCGCGTTCGTAGGAAATGGCATCCATGTCGCGCTCCTAGGCCTTGTTGATCGCGACGACGGTTCTGACCGCCGAGACAATATTTGGATACGCGCCACATCGACAAATATTGCCGCTCATGCGTTCGCGGATTTCATCGTCGGAGAGGTGGGCCGGGCGGAAGCGGACATCGGCGGTGGCGGCGCTGGCATCGCCGGCGCGGAATTCATCGAGCAAGGCCGTGGCCGAGCACAGTTGCCCGGGCGTACAGAATCCGCACTGAAAGGCATCGTGTTCGATGAAAGCCGCCTGTATGGGGCTCAGCGTCTGCGCGGTTGCAAGACCTTCGACGGTCGTGATCGATTCGCCTTCGTGCATGACGGCGAGCGTCAGGCAGGAGTTGATGCGCCGGCCGTTTGCGATCACCGTGCACGCGCCGCATTGTCCGCGGTCGCAGCCTTTCTTGGTTCCCGTGAGGCTCGCGTATTCGCGCAGCGCGTCGAGCAGCGTGGTGCGCGCTTCGAGTTGCATTTCGTAAGGATGACCATTGATTGTCAGCTTCACGGGCATCAGAGGCGCGGCGGCGCTCGGATTAGTCGATGGCGTGGGCGCTTCGGCGCTTACCGGTTGTTGCTGGGCGTGCGCCAGGGGAGCGGTTGAGACTGCTGCGGCGGCTGCAGCGGATTGCAGGAAACGGC
>NZ_CAXTGZ010000465.1:0-4902 GCF_964243625.1 uncultured Caballeronia sp. | reverse complement strand
CATGCGTCGGAAATACCCGGCGCCATCGACGAAAACACGGCCCTCGCAATGATCACGCACGTGAACTATCGCACCGGCGCCATGCACGACATGGCCGCGCTCACGCGCATCATTCAAGACAAAGGCGCGCTCGCCGTCTGGGATCTCGCGCATTCGGCAGGCGCCGTTCCGGTCGACCTGAATGGTGCGAGCGCGGATTATGCAGTCGGCTGCACCTATAAATACCTGAACGGCGGACCCGGATCGCCCGGCTTCATCTGGGTGCCAAAGCGTCTCCAGGATGCGTTCTCACAGCCGCTTTCCGGATGGTGGGGCCACAGGAAACCGTTCGATATGGTTCCCGAATACCGGCCGGATAATGGCATCGGCCGCTTCCTGTGCGGCACGCAACCCATCATTTCAATGGGACTCGTCGAATGCGGCCTCGACGTCTTCGCGCAAACCAGCATGGCCGCGTTGCGCCGCAAGTCGCTCGCGCTAAGCGATCTGTTTATCGATCTCGTTGAGACGCGGTGCAGCAAGTTTCCGTTGCAGCTCGTGACGCCGCGCACGCATGCCGAGCGCGGATCGCAGGCGAGCTTCGAACATCCGCACGGTTATGAAGTCATGCAGGCGTTGATCGCGCGGAATGTAATCGGCGATTATCGCGAGCCGCGCATCTTGCGTTTTGGCTTTACGCCGCTTTATACGCAATACGTCGATGTGTGGGACGCCGTGGAGACCTTGCGCGATGTGCTGGAAACCGAGGCCTGGCGCGCACCCGAATATGCGGAACGCGGCGCGGTGACCTGAGCTTGAGGAGAACGCGCGATGACCCAGATAAACGAAAACAATGATGCCGGCGCGTGCCCGATGGGCCATGGCGCCTCTGTTGAAAAGACAGAAGGCTGGCACGACGCCCAGCTCGACTTCGCGCAGTCCATGAGCTACGGCGATTATCTGTCGCTTGGCACGTTGCTCTCGGCGCAACATCCGTTGTCGCCGGATCACAACGAGATGTTGTTCATCGTGCAGCATCAGACGAGCGAGCTCTGGATGAAGCTCGCGCTCTATGAATTGCATGCGGCGCTTGCCGCCGTGCGCCGCGATGAACTTCCTCCGGCGTTCAAGATGCTCGCGAGGGTATCGCGAATACTCGATCAGCTCGTGCAGGCGTGGAGCGTGCTCGCGACCATGACGCCATCTGAATACACCGCCATGCGGCCTTACCTGGGGGCATCGTCGGGATTCCAGTCGCATCAGTACCGGCAAATCGAGTTCCTCCTCGGCAACAAGAACGCGCAGATGCTCAAGCCCCATGCGCACAGGCCGGAGATATTTGCAGAAGTGAAAGCGACGCTCGATGCGCCCTCGTTCTACGATGAAGTCATCCGCTTGCTTGCACGCCGTGGTTTTCCGATTGCGCCCGAAAGGCTCGAACGCGACTGGACCCAGGAGACCACGCATGATGCGAGCGTCGAAGCCGCGTGGCTCGAGATCTATCGCAATCCGAGTGAGCATTGGGAACTCTACGAGATGGCCGAAGAACTGGTCGATCTCGAAGATTCTTTCCGGCAATGGCGCTTCCGTCATGTGACCACGGTCGAGCGAATCATTGGTTTCAAGCAAGGCACGGGCGGCACGAGCGGCGCACCTTATTTGCGCAAGATGCTCGACGTGGTTCTGTTTCCGGAGCTTTGGCACGTCAGGACCCTGCTTTAGGATCGCACGAAATTCCGAGCGGCGATTGACGGTTCCGGCACGCGCAGCGCGTTCGCCGACTTTCCCCGATAATGACCCGCATGAAAACACTCCCACCGCCCTCCAACGTCCGGCGCCTGTTGCTCGCGCTGCCCGCAGCATGGCTGTTGGCGTCCTGCGCGATGCCCGGCGCCTCATCGTCCACATCGACCTCCCCATCGCTTGATACCGCCATCTCCGCGCCTTACCGCGGCCAGAAAGCGCAAGCCCGCGATGTCTACCGGCACCCTAAAGAGACCCTCGAGTTCTTCGGTGTTGCGCCAACGCAAAGCGTGCTGGAGATCGCCCCGGGCGGCGGCTGGTACACGGACATCCTCGGGCCTTATCTGAAGGATCGCGGCACCTTGTATGAGGCCGAATACGTTGGCGCGGGCTCGTTGCCTGAAGCCGAAGCCCGGAGCAATGCCGCGTTCGAACAAAAGCTTGCATCGAACCCGGCGATATACGGCCGAGTTCCGTTCGGCACGTTGCAGTCGGGACAGTTCGTCGGCTTGCCTGCGGGGTTGCAGGTCGATCGCGTGCTGACCTTCCGCAATATCCACAACTGGATAGAAGACGGCCAGATCGACGCGAACATGCGCGCTTTCTATTCAGTGCTGAGACCTGGGGGCGTGCTTGGTGTGGAAGAGCATCGCGCCAGGCCGGGAACGCCGCTGCAACAGATGATCGATACGGGTTACCTCACCGAAGCCTACGTGATCCAGCATGCGCAAGCCGCCGGTTTCAAGCTCGTCGCAAGCAGCGCGATCAACGACAATCCCCGCGACACGAAGGATTACCCGAACGGCGTCTGGTCACTGCCACCGACATATCGCGGCGGCGATGTGGATCGTGCACGCTTCGCGGCGATCGGCGAATCGGATCGCATGACGCTGCGCTTCGTCAAACCCTGAGCCACCGCCCGCTCATGACCAACGTCATCACATGGACGTCGCCTGCCCGCGTAAGGCGAGGGTTGCTTGCGCTCGTAGCGGTTTTGTCGGTAGCGGGCTGTACGGCGGACACCCGGTCCGCTGAACCTCAAGGCACAAGCATGACTCATCATACGGCTGACGGTTACGAGAACAATTACTCGCCGCTGCCACGCGCGTCACTTTTGAAATGGCAATGGGAGCGCCTCGTCAATGGCTTGCCGAAGCCGCCGGCAAATGGCTATCACTTCCCCGTGGATCACCCGGATGTTGCCTGGATCAAGGCTAACCGGACCGAGACCACGCTCACGTGGATTGGCCATGCGACCGCACTATTGCAGATGAACGGCGTGAACATCATCACCGATCCCATGTTTTCAAAGCGCGCATCGCCGTTCCAGTTCATCGGTCCGGAACGCAAGGTGCCGCCGGGACTTGCGCTGGCTGATCTGCCGCATATCGATATCGTCCTGATCTCGCACAATCATTACGACCACCTTGATACCGCGAGCGTCGAGCAATTGAACAAACAGGCAGGCGGCCCGCCGCTGTTCCTCGTGCCGATGGGCATCAAGTCATGGATGCACGACAAGGGCATCGACAACGTGCAGGAACTCGACTGGTGGAACGAGACGCACGCATCAGGACTCGAAGTATTTTTCGTTCCGAGCCGGCACTGGTCAGCGCGCGGCATCGGCGACCGGCAAAAAACCCTTTGGGGCGGCTGGGTCGTCAAAACGCCCGAAGGCAACGCGCATCCGTTCTCGTTTTATTTCGCCGGCGACACCGGATACTCGCCGGACTTCAAGGATATCGGCAATCGGTTTGGCAGCTTTGATCTATCGCTGATTCCGATTGGCGCTTATGCGCCCGAGTGGTTCATGCGTCCGCAGCACGTCAACCCGTTTGAAGCGGTACAGATTCACGAAGATGTCCATTCGAAGAAATCGATAGGCATTCACTGGGGCACCTTCGAACTCGCCGATGACCCGCTCGACGAACCGCCGCGTCTGTTGAAACAGGCCGTGAAGGAAGCGGGCTTGCCGGAAGATGCGTTCGTGGTCCTGCGTCATGGGCAGATGATCAAGCTTGGCGACGCTAAAACACCGGGACCGTAGCTTGCGGGAAAGAGGGTTCAAACGAATAACACACAAGGATAACCATGATCGAAGTCCATCACCTGAACGAATCACGCTCGCGCCGCATCACCTGGCTACTCGAGGAACTCGGGCTCGACTACACCGTGCATGTGTACAAGCGTGATCCGAAGACGCGGCTCGCACCGCCGGAACTGGAAAAGATCCATCCGCTGGGCAAGGCGCCGGTGATTCGCGATGGCGATGAAGTGATCTTCGAGTCGGGCGCGATCATCGAGTATCTGGTTCGCAAGTATGGCAACGGGCGGCTCGCGCCGGCGCAGGACACGCATGCATTCAACCAGTACCTGCAATTCCTGCATTACGCGGAAGGCTCCGCCATGCTGCCGCTCATGCTCAAGCTTTACACGGGCAGGCTTGGTGAAGGCGCAGCGCCACTGCAGCCGCGCATCGAAAGTGAAATGAAGCGGCACCTGGGCTTTCTCGACAAATCGCTCGAGGGCCAGGACTATTTTGTCGGCAATGAACTGACCGGCGCGGATATCCAACTGTCCTTCGCCGTTCAGATGGCCGTGAAATTTTGCGGCGACGACGCCTATCCGAACCTGACCGCGTTTGTGAAGCGCATCGAAGCGCTTCCTGCGTATCGGCGAGCGATAGAGAAATCAGGCGAATAAGCCGCGCTTAATGTGGCCGCCGATGATTCAGCGCAATGAACACGGCCATCAGAACCAGAAACGCAACCACCAGCAAGCTGGCGTTGAGCAGCACATGCGGATACCCAAGCTCGCCGACATCAATGAACGGGTAAGGGTAAAAGTCCGACGTGCTGCCGCGCCATAACGTGACGCACAAGTAGCCCAGTGGATAGATCAGCCAGAGCAGCGTCTTGTGCACGGTCAGATGAAAACGCGGCACGAACAGCACCCAGTACATCGCCGATAAAAACGGCACCACGGTATGCAGGCATTCGTTGAGCACCGCCCGGTACCCCGACGGCGTCCACAGGTATCGCAGCAAGAGGTTATATGCGAGCCCCACGAACACGATATAAACCACGACCGCTGTAACGACCGGAGGTTTGCGGAAAAAACGTCCCACCGGCGTTCCCGCCCTCGCCGCCACGCATGAAAAACAGATGGCGACCGCGAAGA
>NZ_CAXTGZ010000464.1:0-4904 GCF_964243625.1 uncultured Caballeronia sp. | reverse complement strand
CAGCGCGTCGCATGAGTTCGCTGACACTGATGCCGAGACCGTCGGCGGTGCTGGTGATCGCGAGTTTCTGCGCGGGGGTCACAAATACGACGATGCGTTCGCTGGGTTTGGTAGTCATGAGCGCCTCACATGCTGGGGCCACGCAAGCGCGGCCAATCGACGTCCGTCAGCGGCACAACAGGCGACGCGTCCAATATGCGCCGCAGTCGCGGAGTCAGGCAAAATCGCGCAATCAATGCATCCATCATATCGTTTTGGCGCGGCTGCGTGCTTGTGCGCGTGCATGAACGCAGCGTGTGCGAGACAGGTATGAAAGCGTAGAGGTATCAACGACTTGCGTCCTGCAGATGAGAATGCTAAAGCTCCGCTCGACCTGCTGTGCGGCATCGCGCGCATGGCGAGAAAAAAGCGGAAAGGCTTTCCGATTTGGTCGCAAACCCAACTTCTTACAATGGATTTACTTACAAAAAAATCGGGCATCGCCCGGTGCTGCTCCCGCAAATTCTTTAAAATGCGCTGTCATTACGCACTGGGCCGTAGCGGTTGCAGATTTCTTACAACGCTATAACAGCCCGCTGTGGACGCGCAGCCTGTCCGGGGACATCGGCGTGCAATGCAGCGGTTCGCGCCAGATTTGAACCTCCGCGCTCTTCGATGATGACGACGGCTGCACATTCGGCTTCAAGGCACAAAGAGCTCATTGGCTCTTTGAAGGCCTCAACATTCATCGTCACGCGGCGGGTTGGCGTGGCGCACCGGGCGCCCCAGAAGCGCACCGTTCAAATCCAGTCATGCCAATCATCAAACGACCTAATTCCTCGAACACGCCACGCGATGACCGGGATCAAGACGGTCCATACAGATACCGCACCTCAGACCGCAAACCTGCCAGACCGTCCATAGCGCTGCGTCTCATGCTGTGGTTCGTCGGGCTGATTGCCGTCATGGCGATCGTCGGCGCATTGATCGTGGGATACGCGCTCGTTGTGATGGGGCCGAATTTGCCGTCGCTTGATGCAATCACCGATTACCGGCCGAAGGTGCCGTTGCGCATCTATACGGCGGACCATGTGCTGATTGGCGAATTCGGCGAGGAGCGCAGGCGCATCGCCCGTTTCGATGAAATTCCGGATCAGATGAAGAAGGCGGTGCTCGCGATCGAGGATTACCGCTTCTATGAACATGGCGGTGTGGACTTCGTCGGCATTGCACGCGCGGGCGTGAGCGACATCATGCATGGCGGTGCATCGCAGGGCGCAAGCACGATCACCATGCAGGTCGCGCGCAACTTCTTCCTTTCCAGCGAAAAGACCTATACGCGCAAGATCTATGAAATGCTGCTCGCGTACAAGATCGAGCGTGCGCTCACCAAGGACCAGATCCTCGAGCTGTACATGAACCAGATTTATCTGGGCGAGCGCTCGTATGGGTTTGCATCGGCGGCGCGGGTGTATTTCGGCAAGGATCTGAAGGACCTCACGCTCGCCGAATGCGCAATGCTCGCAGGCTTGCCGAAGGCGCCTTCGGCGTACAACCCAGTGGTCAATCCAAAGCGCGCGAAGATTCGCCAGCAGTACATCCTGAAGCGCATGCTCGATCTGAAGTTCATCACGCAGGAACAATTCGATCAGGCGAGCGCCGAGGAATTGCATGCGCGCGTGGCCGGCACGGAGTACAGCGTGCACGCGGAATACGTCGCGGAAATGGTGCGTCAGATGATGTACGCCCAGTACAAGGATGAAACCTACACGCGCGGATTCTCGGTGACGACGACCATCGATTCTGCCGATCAGGACGCGGCGTATCGGGCGGTCCGAAAAGGCGTGATGGATTACGAGCGGCGCCATGGATACCGCGGGCCGGAAGGCTTCGTCAATTTGCCGGCGAACCCGGATGACCGGGATGAAGCCATCGACGACGCTCTCGCCGATCATCCCGACAACGGGGATATCATCGCGGGCGTGGTGACGTCGGTGAATCCGAAGCAGGTGGTGGTCGAGTTCGTCAATGCCGACCCGGCGACCATCACCGGCGACGGCTTGCGTTTTGTAGCAACCGCTCTGCGCAGCAATGCGACGCAAGCGCTGAAGATCAAGCCGGGTTCCATCGTGCGTGTGATGAAGGACGCGAAGGAAAACTGGACCATCACGCAGTTGCCGCAAGTCGAGGGCGCGCTGGTTTCGCTCGTGCCGCAAGACGGCGCGATCCGGGCGCTGATTGGCGGCTTCGATTACAACAAGAACAAGTTCAATCATGTGACGCAGGCATGGCGTCAGCCGGGGTCGAGCTTCAAGCCGTTCATCTATTCAGCGTCACTGGAAAAGGGCCTTGGACCGGCGACCATCATCAACGACGCGCCGCTCTATTTCCCGCCGACATCGCCGGGTCAGCAGGCGTGGGAACCGAAGGACGACGATCAGCCCGACGGCCCCATGTCCATGCGCATGGCGTTGCAGAAGTCGAAGAACCTGGTGTCGATCCGGATTCTGTCGTTCATCGGCACGAAGTACGCGCAGGATTTCGTCACGCAGAAATTTGGTTTCGATGCCGATAAAACCCCGCCGTACTTGCCGCTCGCACTCGGCGCGGGTCTCGTCACGCCGCTCCAACTGGCGGGCGGTTATTCAGTGTTCGCCAACGGTGGTTCACGCATCAATCCTTACCTGATCGGAGAAATCGCCGATGCACGCGGCACCGTGATTTCGCGCGCGAATCCGTTGCTTGCGGGGAACAACGCGCCGCAAACGCTCGAACCGCGTAACGCGTATGTGATGAACAGCTTGCTGCATTCGGTCGCGACTGCCGGGACCGGTTCGAGCACGAATGTGCTCAAGCGCAACGACCTGCAAGGCAAGACCGGTACGACCAACGACGCCAAGGATGGCTGGTTTGCCGGCTATCAGCATCAGCTCGTTGCTGTCGCGTGGATGGGCTACGACCAGCCCAAGTCGCTCGGTGGCCGCGAATTCGGCGCGCAGCTCGCTCTGCCGATATGGGTCGAATTCATGCAGCGTGCCCTTGCCAAGATCCCGCAGCAGCCGATGGAAATGCCCGAAGGTCTTACGAGCATCGACGGAGATCTGTTCTTCGCCGATAAAACCCCGGGCAACGGTTTTGTCGCGAGCATTGGCCTGGATACGGCGAATCCGGCGGAAGGTTCCAGCGACGCCGTTGGCGGAGTCGGACCGGGCGGGATGACGCCGCCACCGCCGCCGCCGGATGTTGCTCCGGCCGAGCGCCAGGAGATCATGAATCTCTTCAAGGGGCATTGACCGGCAATTCAACGCCAAACGAAAAACGCGCCGCAATCAGATTGCGGCGCGTTTTTTTATTGTGCTTCGAGGGGGACGTTGCGGGGTTACTTGCCGAGCGTTGAAGCCGCCTTCACGGCGCACTGTGTGCTGATGCTCGACTGGTCCGAGAACGTCAGCTTGAGCGGGATTGTGGTGCCGACCTTGAGCGGCTTGGGCGCGTCCTCCAGCATCAAGTGATAACCGCTCGGCGCAAATGCGAGCGTGCCGTGCGCGGGGACGTCGGCGGAATCGACCATCGCCATGGTGGACGTGCTGCCGTTGCTGCTCGATTTATGCAGCATGGCCATGCCGAACGCGGGCGTTTCTGCGCCGGTGAGCGTGGCGGGTTTATCGCCGTCATTCGATACCACGAAGTACCCCGACGACGGCAAGCTCGCCGGCATCAAACGAATCCAGCAATCGTGCGCTGTGAGCGTCGCGGCTTGCGCGGACGTGATTGCCATTGCGCTCATCGCGATGAAACCCGCGTGTATCAGTGTGAATTTTTTCATGGTCAGACTGCTCACTTCACGTTGAAAAGATAATGACCTTGCGTACGATGCCCGTCTTCGGCCACCGCGGTCCACTCGACCTGGTATGCACCGGTCTTCAGATCGCCGAGCGCGACGCTCATATGCTGTTTGTTGCTGCTGTCGACGGCTGACTTTGCGCTGTTGACCTGCTTGCCGGCGGCATCGACGACTATCAGGGTGCTGAAAGTCGGTTCCAGCCCTTCCGAGAAATCGATGGCGACTTCGTGAGGCGCTTCGACGGTTGCGTCGGGCGCGGGGGTTTGTTGCTTCGGCAATGCGTGGGCCATGGCGAGTTGAGCCATGGCAAGAAAGGCGGCTGCAAGCGCGCCGCGCCTGGCCAGCTTTGCGACGTTTGAAAATGGCGGGTTCATGCTGATCCTGTTTGCGCGAAAAGAAAGTGCCGGCGATACAGCCGGCGACCATGCGGGATTCAAATGAAGAAGGGCGGTGCCCGGGGTTGCGCGGCGAATAAGGGAGCGTAAGGCGCCGCGAACAGAGCCGGGGCGTTGACCGCAAGAGCCGCTGCCGCACGATGCGTTGGCAGCGTATCGATGGAAGGCGGCGCCGCGGGCGAGTGCACAGCGAAATTACAGTAACCGCATGCGTCCCAATGACCTGCCATCGAGTGATGCGGCTGCTGGTGATTTGCTGCAATTAACGTTTGGGATTCCGTTATCGCAGAGCAATGCGCGTTGAAAATCGAGTTCGTGCGAGCACGCGAAGCAAGCGTCTGTGAAATGGCAGGCGCGAGCGTCATCATCAGAATTGCAAGCTTTCCGATAAAGCTGCCGAACTTGCGGACGTGACTACGGCGCATGAGGCTGACGATGGCTTCCGAGGCGATTGAGCCGTCGATTATGCCACGCGTGGAATGGGTGATTTGTGCCTTGGGGTCGCACCTTCAGTGACCTGTTGAGTACCGGCGAACTGCCGCCGATGGACTCTGGAGGTGGAACACGACCTCAAAAAGCAAAAAGCCCGGAGAACCGGGCTTTCGACATTTGATCTTGGTTGCGGGGATAGGATTTGAACCTATGACCTTCGGGTTATGAGCCCGACGAGCTGCCAGACTGCTCCA
>NZ_CAXTGZ010000463.1:0-4926 GCF_964243625.1 uncultured Caballeronia sp. | reverse complement strand
GGCGTCCATCCGAGCAATTCACGCGCGTGCTTGCCACGAACCCGGCTGTTCGATCCCAGCCCGTACGACGCCATCTCGTAGCCCCATTCCTTCTTCGCCTCCTCGAGCGGCCAGTCTTGCGGTTCGCCCAGACTCAGCGCCTTGGCCATCGCCCTGGTCATTTCGTGGAACGCCGCTTCGCCGCTTTCCACGAAATAGAACGTGCCCGCCGGGCTCTTTTCCAGCGCGCGAGCATAGAGATCGGCGACATCGTCGATATGCACATTCGACCAGATATTGCGTCCCGGCCCGACATGCCGGACGATGCCGCTTTTCTCCGCCTGGGAAAGCAGGCGCGGCAACTGGACGCTTTTCGCGGTTTTCATGGCGCCGTGACCGTAGATCAGCGTGTTGCACAGCACCGAGGCGCGCACGCCACGGGTGGCTGCGTCGAGCACGAGGTTATCGATGGCTACGCGCGCCGCTTTATCGGCGGTCGGTTCCAGCAGCGTGTCCTCGTGGTAGATCGCATCCGAGCCTTCGCCGCCGGAAGCGTCGCCGACGATGCTCGATCCGCTCGTATGCAGCAACGGCTTGTCCGATCCCGCCAGCCCTTCGATCAACGCTTCCACCGCGCCGCGATGGTCGCTGTTCGCGGCGTTGATGACGCCATCGGCGGCCCTGGCTTCGGCAATCAGCAGATCGCGGTCATCGAGCGTGCCGATCACCGGCTCCACGCCCAGTTGCTTCAGTTCGGCCGCCTGGTCGGCGCGGCGGATCAGCCCGCGAACCTGATGTCCGTTGCGCGCGAGGTGCGCTGCGATCGTTCCGCCGATAAACCCGCTTGCGCCCGTCACAAATACCTTCATGTCCATTCTCCTTTGATGATTCCTGAATCAATGGACCTAGTATCGCTCGGTTCTACTTTCGCAAAAACGGTGTTAGTCTCAAATCAATCTTGACTATGCATCAACAATCGCACGATGAAAACCACCACCGAAGAATTGCTCGCTTTCGTGACCGTGATCGACGCCGGTTCGATCACGGCCGCCGCGGAAGCTTTGCAGCAAACGGTTTCGGGTGTCAGCCGCGCGCTCACGCGGCTCGAAACCAAGCTCGATTCCACGCTGATTCGCCGCACCACGCGCCGGCTCCAGCTTACCGACGAAGGCGAACTCTTCCTTGTGCGCGCCCGGGCCATCCTCGCCGCAATGGAAGACGCCGAGGAATCCATCGCCCGGCAGCGCGAACGGCCGGCGGGGCGCTTGCGGGTGGACGCGGCGTCGCCGTTCATGCTCCATTGCATCGTCCCGCACGTGCAGGCGTTCGCTGCGGCTTATCCCGAAATCGTCCTGGAATTGAGCAGCAACGAGCGGTTTGTCGACTTGATGGAGCAACGCGTGGATATTGCGATCCGGATCGGCGCGCTGCAGGATTCCACGCTGCACGCGCGCTCGCTCGGCAGCAGCCGGTTGCGGATACTCGCGAGTCCTGGATATCTTGCCGAGCACGGCGAGCCGCGAACGGTGGCGGAGTTGAAGGGACATCGGCTGATCGGATTTACCGCGCCCGAGAGCCTGAACGACTGGCCTTTGCTCAGTGACGACGTCCGCTTCAGGATCGTGCCGGACATTGCGGCATCGAGCGGGGAAACCATGCGCCAGCTTGCTCTCGCCGACGGCGGTATCGTATGTCTCGCGTCCTACATGACCCACGCCGATGTCGCGGGCGGGCGCCTTCGGACCGTCATGGACAGCGCGTGGCTCGACGTCAGGCAACCGGTCAGCGCGGTGTTTTACCAGAGCGCGTCGATGGCCGGACGCGCCAAGGCCTTCCTCGATTTTCTTGCGGGACGGTTGGTGCTGTGAGCAGGTGGTCGTATGCTGCCGTCTGACCTTTCTTGATATTTGAGTCTATTCATGCCTATCGAACGAATCAACGCACCGGGCCTTCCGGTTCCCGCCGGCCATTACAGCCATGCCACGCGCGCCGGCAATCTCATCTGCGTTTCCGGCCAGTTGCCGATGCGCCCCGACGGCACGCATACCGGCGACTTGCCGTTCGAAGAGCAGGCGCGGCAAACGCTCGAAAACGTCAGCACGGTGCTGGCCGCGGCCGGCGCGGGTCTGCAGGATGTGATCGAGGTGACTGTCTATCTGGTCGGCGTGGATCACTGGAAGGCGTTCAACGAGATCTACGCGAGCCACTTCGGCGAGTGGAAACCGGCTCGGGCAGTGGTGCCGGTCGGCGCGCTGCATTATGGATATCTGATCGAGATCGCGGCGCGCGCCTGGGTTGAATAGCCGGCAGTGAGTTGGCGCCGCGCGGTATCGCTTTTATCATGGCCGGGTTGTATCAATCACGCGGGTCCATCGAGGGTGACGTCATGATCCAACTCGTGTTGCTGCTGCTGGGCGTCGACTACTTGCGCCGCCGATGGATCACGCTGGCAGTGGCCGGCGGCATCTGGCTCGTGATCGGCGTGCTCGTTTTCATCGATGCCCTCGATGGCGTCCTCTACTTTCCCATTCACTTTTTCGCGTGGCTGTTGCTGATCGAGGGCATCGCAACGCTTGCCGCGGCGGGTACGGGCGTTGGCGGCCAGCGAACACTGCGTTACGTGAAGGGTGCGGCTTTCGTGCTGGCGGCGCTGCTGATCATGGCGGGTCATCATCACGGCAACTTCGTGTTGTCGATGATCTTCGGCACCTTGTTTCTCGCCGATGGCCTGCTGCAATCCGTCTCGGCAGTCGTTGTCCGTTACAGCCGATGGAGGATGGTGCTGGCGCTGGCGATCATCGAAATCCTGCTTGCTGTCTTCTTTTTCCAGCCGTATCCGACGCATTACGTGGGCACGGCACCTTATGCGATCGGGCTTGGACTTGCGTTCGGCGGCTGGAACATGCTGCTGATCGCGTTTCGCGTGCGTCGCATGGAAAGCCTGCCTCCCGAAACCAAAAAGACGCTGGCCCTGTCCGATGACGTCATTACCGATCCTGCCATGGCCGACAAATCGGCAGCCGCGAAAGCCGTGGCGAGTGCGAGTGCCACCGAAGCCGATGCCCCGTTCGAATGGGACGGGCCGCCCGCCGTCGATGAAAAAGCCCTTACCGTGCACGTCTGGACGCCGGTCGGCTCTGCACGGGCGCAGGCAAACCGGCGGCTGATCGTGGACCGCTACATTGCCGCCGTCGATGCCAACGGCGTCATTTCCACCGGCCACGCGGCGCTGGAATCGCCGGAAGGCATTTATATCAGCCTGTATCCGGGGGTCGAGATCGATCGCTCGCCCGACGAGTTTGGCCGCATCCTCCGTGCAACGCGCGAGAACAACGTGCCTGGCGTGTTCCAGCCGGACTACCCGACGGAGTCGACGGCTTGGTGCGAATCCACGACACGCGTGCGTATCCGGAACTATCGACCGGAGCGGCTGAACGCGTTCTGGGAGAAATATCGGGAGGACCCGACTTACAACCTCACTTACCGCAATTGTTCCAGTACCGTCTCCAATGCCCTGGAGGCCGCACTGGAAGGGACGGTAGGAACCTTTCATGGCCGCGACACCGGCTGGCGTTCGTTCCTGCGCCTGCTGGTCACGCCCGAACTCTGGGTCGCGGCGCAGATCCGCAAGCGCGCCGCGACAATGGCGTGGACGCCCGGCCTCACGCTCGATTACGCGCGGGCGTTGAGCATGCTCGCCGATCCGCGCCCGTTCAGCTATCTCAAGATGACACGCCTCGCCGTGCGCAAGATGCTGCGCTCACGGCGTCAGTGGCGACAAGAAACATCCGACGCCGCGGACGCCCGGGCAGGGCGCATGGACGGCACGCGGGCTTCGTAGTGGCTTGTCCGGGGCTTAAGCCGCATCAAGCCAGATCGAGCGCCGCAGTCAGATCACCCAGCGGCGCTTCACCACTTGCCACAAACGCCCGGTCCCTCGCGACCACTCCCTCAAGCGGCACCAGGCCATGCACGCGGGTGATGAAGCGCAAGATCGAATTCGTGTCGTAGACCGTATGGTCGACCAGACCTTTCCTTGCAAACGGCGCGATCACGAGCGCCGGAATGCGCGATCCGGGGCCCCACCGGTCGCCCTTCGGCGGCGCCACATGATCCCACCAGCCGCCGTTTTCATCGTGCGTGATGATGACGACTGTGTTGTCCCACTGCGGCCCGCGCTGAATCCGCTCCACGATATTCGACAGATGCCGGTCGCCCGATTCCACGTCGGCATAACCCGCATGCATGTTCAGGTTGCCCTGCGGCTTGTAGAACGCCACGGGCGGCAGCCGGCCTGCATCGATATCCGCGATGAACTTGTTCGTTGAAGCATCCTCGCCCACGCCGGCGTCGCGCAAGTGCTGGGTGCGTGCAAGCGTGCCCGGTGCGAAGCTGCTGAAATAGTTGAATGGCTGGTGGTGATACTGGAAGTCGGGAAGCATGCCGGTGTCGCGATGCGTGAGCGCGAACTCCCACGCGCCGCCATACCACGCCCAGTCCACCCCTTTGTCCGACAAGCGGTCGCCGATCGTCGCGTAGGTCTGCGGCGGCAACACTTTGTGATTCGAGGGATCGGCGAGCGTCGGATCGCCGCCTTCCGCGGGCCTGACGTTGCTCGGCTGATAGGGCGGCGCCATGGTGTTGACCGCGTAGCCGTCGGCCGTGAGCGCGCCGTCGTTCACATACGAGGGTGGTCCGTCGAGCGCCGAGGCCGGCGAGTCGGGCGCGAGTTTGAGCCGCGTACCTAGCGGATCGTCACCGTCGAGCACGGACAGCAGCTTTTTCGCCGGCCCGTTGTGCGCATCGGGATATCGCGGCGCCTGACCCGAAATCAGGAAGATGTGATTGAGCCAGGAGCCGCCGAAAGCCGCCATGAAGAAGTTGTCGCAGAGCACGTTCTGCTGCGCGATGCTCCAGAGTTTCAGCGACTCCGCCGAGTTGCGGTAA
>NZ_CAXTGZ010000462.1:0-4926 GCF_964243625.1 uncultured Caballeronia sp. | reverse complement strand
CAGCGGCTCGTCGAGTTGCACGTCGGCCACCCCCGTGCGCTGCATTTCTTCCGCGAGCAGCGTGACAGTACGGTCGAACGTACGCTTGACCAGCTCGGTCAGTTGCCAGTCCACCTTCACGCGATTCATGCCCAGCGCATCTTTTTGCGACGACAAGGTGACACGGCTGTCGCGATTCGGCTCGGCCTCGACGATCGTCTGGAATTTGACGTCGGTGATGAGCGGACGCGGCTGCAACAGTCGCGCAAGACCGAAGCACGCAGTGTCCACAGGATGCGACGCCATGGTCAGCAGGTCCTGCGAAAAACTCCAGCCAGGCTGATCCTTTTGCAAGACGGCCTGCTTGCATCGGATCAACGCTTCAGCGCCTTCCGTGTTCTCGCCGCGAAACACCGAGTAGAACCACACGCGCGCATTGAGCAAACGCTCGCGCTCGAGCACCTTTTGCGTCAATGCGAACTGGGACGAGATGAACTGTCCATGCGCCGACACCGATGCATTCTGATAGTGATACTTGATGTCGTAGAGCTTGTTGCGCGCCCACGGCTTCTTGAACTTGATGCTGCCCTGCATGGTGCGCGGATGGTCCATGAAGTAGCGGCCGACCACATCGTTGCCGTTCCCGAGCCCTTCCGCCTGCACCTTGTTCGACGCAAGCAGCAACCGCGCATTCTCGATACCACCCGTCGCCAGGATGAAGATCTTCGCGGAGACAGAAAACCGCCGGCCGCTCAACGTGCCGACATCGATCTGCGAAACATGCCTCGCTTCGCTGTCGGTGCCGATGTTCATCGCGTTCGCGTTGAGAAACACGCGCACATGCGACGACTCGCCGAGCACGGCCTTGTACACCTTGCCAAAGCGCACCGGCGGGCTGAACTGGGAGATCGTGTCGCGGATCGTGCCGCTTGGCAGCGGATGACGCTTCACATCGTCACGGCCGATGGCCGCTTCCCAGTACGCCGGGTCGAAATTGTTTTCGCCGAGCTTGAGCAACGCATGCGTGCGGGCATAGTAAGGACGCAACTCGTCGAGTCCGAATGGCCAGCCGCTATCCTTCACCCAATCGCGTTTTTCGAAGTCCCACGAATCGAGCGGACGGCACCAGCCGCCCCAGCAATTGCTGCTGCCGCCAAGAAAGCGGCTGCGGCTGCCGTCGGCATACGTATAAGGAATACCTACGTTCTCGCCGCGATACAAATCGCGCGTGGCGTCGTCCGGCTTGTACCCACCGCTTTCCAGCAGGACGGTATCGACGCCTTGCTTATCCAACTCGAGCGCAAGCGTGATCCCCGCGACCCCTGCCCCGATGATGCAGACGGTCGTCTTCACTACCGCGTTCTGCTCTACATTCCGGCTGTCAATGAACATCCCCGTGCTCCCTCTCGTGTGCAGCGCTTCGCCAAATCGTCTTGCCGGCTTATCCGCTGTCGCCACCCGTTATAGAAACGCTTCGCTGCCGTAGCGCGTCGCGCGGTCCGCTGTACCGCTGTACCGCCGGCGCCGGACAGAACCCGGCCATCTTTCATCTAACGAAACATCACACGAGTCCGAACAGTCCACATGCAGTCTGGAGATCATCCCAGCCAGATCGACCAGCCTTATCAGCCAGTCTTACCTGCGTGTAATAGTCGTAGGACGCGCGCTTCGTTACCCGCCAAGATAAAGGCACATGCGGCCAAGCGCGCTGGTCTACGCGCGCGGCACATTGCGAATGAAACCCTGCATGAATACGGCCCCGTTTTAGCTCAGGCGGTGAAACGTTTCCTGATAAACCGTACCGGATTGCCGCCATACACACCTTCTGCTTCAAGCGACCGATGTACCACTGACAGCGGCGTCACCACTGTCGAGCGGCCGATGGTCACACCCATTTGTACGATGCATTTCGATGTGATCCACACACCGTCCTCGATCACGATCGGCTTGACATGCAAATCCATGTTCGTCGCGAGATCGTGTGAGCCGGTCGTGAGAAATGCGTCTTGTGAGATGCAGACATTCGAGCCAATGCGAATCGAAGTCTGGTTGTAGATCCAGGCGTTCACGCCGAACCAGCAGTTGTCGCCCACTTCCAGATTCCACGGCGCCTTCACGCGGATCGGATGCGGCATGCGGCATCCGACGCCAATGCGCGCGCCAAAGCGGCGCAGCAGCCAGACGCGTACGGCGGATACCGGTATGAACTTGTTGTTGATGATCGCGGCTTCGAGGAAGAACCACACGACTTCCGTCAACGCGCCGCGTTTCGCGACGTAGTTGCCCTTGCCCGCCAGGCTCAGGTCGACGACACGGGCGTTGCCTACGGCCGCCCCTGCTGAAGCATGGCGAATGCCCTCTTCAGCAATATCCTCTTCGATGCAATGTTCGTCGATTGTTCTGTGCATGTTTGCCGGCCCCCGAGCCCGTAGCGGTGAGTGCATTGCAGCACCGCATGAAACGATTATGGTCGATGCGTCTTGTTGTTCTGGTGCGCCAGCCCACTAATGGCCGCAAGGGAAAGACTTTTGGCGGCATCTGCATGACCGGAAAGCGAAAGATTTGCTACCTTGAAACAAGGGGTGCCGGCCGCTATACAGCGCTGCAAGTTTGGGATAACAATCTGCTTCATCTTGAGCGATACATCGGAGTGCGTCATGAAATCATCTATTCGCAGGCTAACGGGTCAACGCGTATTGGCCATGCTTCTCGCTGGTGCAGCGTGGTCCGCTTTGCCGGCCGCGCATGCAGCTGCCGGCGACGCCGGCACGCGTGACTACGCGGCCGAAGACAAGCTGCTGGGGGGCCCGTCATCGTATGCCGGGTATGCCGATCCCTACGGCCAGGCGCCGAACGCAAATGGCAACGGCGCGAAAAACGGCGCGAAAGCGGGCACCGCCACCACGTCTGCCGAGACCATGATGAACAACAATGCGGACCCCGCGCAAACCAATGCATCGTTTGTCAAGCCGGGCACGGTCGTCATGAAACGCGGCGCTCGGGTACAGGACGCGAACGGCAAGATCGTCGCCACGCCCGATACCGCCGCACAATCCGTGTACGGCGCGAACGGCGTCAAGGTTGCACGCAAGCCATTGGAGATCTACAAGTCGCCGTATTGAAGAAGACGAACATACCCGCGGCAAATAGAAAAGCCGCCCGGCAAACATGCATCGGGCGGCTTGAAAATCCGGCATACATCAATCGATCTTCTCGATCTCCACGAGCTTCACCGCGGCACTCGCCTTGGGTGCGGCAACCCCTGAATTTCCCGTCTTGACGTCCTTGCGCTCCACCGTCCGCACGCCGGCACGTTCTCCCCGGAGCGTGCGCAACTTGTCGTCGAGCCGTCCGAGCACCCACGCCGGCGACAGATGCAGTTCCGCAAACACCCGGCCCTCTGCGCCGAGCGCTGCACGTTGCTCCGGGTTGGCCACCAGCGATTCGATCGCGGCAGCCAGCGCATCGACATTCTCGGGCGGCACGACCACACCACGCGATGAAACCACGTTATGCAATTCGGTTCCCGGGCGAGCCATTGCAATCACGACGCGCCCACTTGCGAACATGCCCGTGAGCTTGGACGGCATCACGAGATCTGCCGCATCGCCGCGTTGCGGGAGCACGTGGATATCGGCGAGATTGAGCAGTTCGTTCAGGCGTTCGACCGGCTGCAGCGCAATGAACCTGCAGTTGCTCAGGTTCTCGCAGGATTTCTCCAGGTCAGCTTTGGTCGCACCGTTGCCGCAAAAGACGAACGTGATGTCCTCGCGTCCAGCCAGCGCGTGCGCCGCGCCCGCAAGCACTTCTATGCCTTGCTTCGACCCCATGTTACCCGCGTACAGAACGACCTTGGCGTTCTCGGGAATGGCGAGCTCGTCGCGAAACTTGTTCGCACGTTGCAACGGATAGATCGCGCTGATGTCCACCCAGTTTGGCAAACGGAACATCTTCGATGACGACACGCCCTTCGTCATCGCGCGCTCGATCATCTTGTCGGAGATCGTCGATACCATGTCGAAGCGGCACAGGATCGCGCGCTCCAGGAACCGTGCCATCCGGCCCGCGCGTTCGCTCTTGAGCAAGCCAAGATCGAACGCAGCATCGACTTCGAAATCCTGAATGTGCAGCCACGAATGAGCGCCCGTCATTTTCGCGAGCATCAATGCGGCGGGCGCGTTGAGCATGGTCGGCGCAATCGTCATCACCACATCGGGACGCCACCTTGCCTGCTTCAAAAGCGCAGGCAACGAAGCCGCCGCAAACGATGCAAGATGAATCATCCGCTTCAAGCCACTCGGGTGAGCAGGCACCCATAACGGCGCACGCCAGATCCGCACGTGATTGCGCGTTTCACGTGCATTGCGCCACGCCGAAAAACCCTTGGCGATTTTCCATTCCGGATAATACGGAGGCGCGCATACCACACGAACCTCGTGGCCGTGCTGCTGCAGCGTCTCCGCCATCTCGGCAGTGTACTTTCCCGTACCCGTCAGCTCGGGCGCGTAGTTCAGCCCGTAGATTAGGATTCTCATCTTGCCTCCACTTCCGCCGGACAAGCGCGCTCCGGCGAAACGGATTTATGCCAGACATCACTCACGGGACTCGCTCCGGCGCGTGCGCGTCGGGGCGACCATGTGTGGCTCTCTTGGTTGTTGGGTCGAAACCGGAAGCGGATGGCGCAGTCAGTCGCTGAGCATCATCGCGCAGCCCCTTGCAATGTTTGCGGCCGCGGACGGCGGGTCGAAACGCTGGATCACATCCATACAGCGCCTCGCCGAACCTGCGGTATCGGCGAATGCTTCTATGGACTTGAGCATCGTGCGTTGCAAAGCCGGTACGTCACCGGCGGGGAATGCATAACCCGATACACCATCGATCACGAGTTCCGGCACGCAGCCGCAGCTTTCGCTCACAATCGACGGACAACCATGGCTCAACGCCTCG
>NZ_CAXTGZ010000461.1:0-4930 GCF_964243625.1 uncultured Caballeronia sp. | reverse complement strand
CAACCGAAGGCGAGAATACGGCTGACGGCCGGCCGCACCGCCGTATCCGGAGTTTCGTGACGCGGGCGGGCCGGGTATCGACGGGACAACGTCGTGCGCTCGATGACTTCGGCCCGCGTTTTGTCGTGCCGTACACGCCGCAACCGCTCGATTGGGATGCTGCCTTCGGCCGGAGCGCGCCGCGCGTGCTCGAAATCGGCTTCGGCATGGGCGCGACGACGGCGGAAATCGCCACGGCACGTCCCGGCGATGCTTTTCTCGGCGTCGAAGTGCACGAGCCGGGCGTGGGCGCGCTGTTGAAACTGATCGGTGAGCAGGGCCTTGAAAACATCCGGATCGTCCAGCACGACGCCGTGGAAGTGCTCGAACACATGATCGCGGCGGAAAGCCTCGACGGCGTTCACATTTATTTCCCCGATCCGTGGCACAAGGCGCGGCACCATAAGCGCCGGTTGATACAGCCGGGGTTCGTCTCGCTGCTCGTGTCGCGGCTCAAGCCCGGCGGTTATCTGCATCTCGCGACAGACTGGCAGAACTATGCCGAGCAGATGCTCGAGGTGTTACTGGCGGAACCGGCGCTCGACAATACGTCCGATGCGGGTTATGCCCCGCGTCCGGATTATCGGCCGGTGACCAAGTTCGAACGCCGCGGGCTGAAACTCGGCCACGGCGTCTGGGACCTGGTGTTCAAACGCCGCTGACGTAGCGCATACCCCGCATCGCTGAAACAAAACAGGCCGATTCAACTGAAGTTGAACCGGCCTGTTTCCATATGCATGGGCAACCGCTTATTCAGCCCAGCTCAATCCGCCGCTGTATCCGACGATCAAGATCAGCAACCCGAAGCCGATCCGATACCACGCGAACGCCGTGAAATCGTGCGTGGCGACGTAGCGCAGCAGCCATCGGATACAAACGAACGCGCTGATGAACGCCGCCACCAGCCCGACCATGAAGAGCCCGAGCGAGTCCACCGTCAGGGACTTCCAGTCCCTCGCAAGCTCATACAACGTGGCACCGAAAATGATCGGGATCGCGAGGAAAAACGAAAACTCGGTCGCAACCTTGCGTTCCAGCCCGAACAACATTCCGCCGATGATCGTCGATCCCGAACGCGATGTACCCGGAATCAGCGCAAAGCACTGCGCGAGGCCGACCTTGAGCGCATCGGAATAACTGAGGTCGTCGACGGAAGTCACGCGAGGCGCGACATTCTTGTCGCGGTTGCGTGCCTCCGCCCACAGGATCACGAGGCCACCCACGATCAGCGCCACCGAAACCGGCACCGGCGCGAACAAGACAGCCTTGATGTGCTTTTCGAGCAGCAGTCCCAGCACGATGGCCGGAATGGTCGCAATGATCACGTTCAACGTGAACCGGCGTGCCTTGGGCTGCGTTGGAAGACCGGCCACGATTGATCCGATCTTGCGCCGGTACTCCCAGACAATGGCAAGGATCGCGCCGAACTGGATCACCACGTCGAACGTCTTCGCCTGGGCGTTCGTAAAGTTCAGCAAACTGCCGGCCACGATCAGATGTCCCGTGCTCGAGACCGGCAAAAACTCGGTCAACCCCTCCACCACGCCCAGAATCAGCGCCTTGCAAAACAGAATCCCGTCCATCGCTCCGCCCTTTCGCCATTGGTCGGCCGTTGCCGGCCGGTCGTTCAGGGCATGCCGCGAGCGGAAATGTCATCGAAAAAAACTATTTCTCGACGATCTGCACGCGTATGCCGTTTGTAAGGACGGTGATTGTACCGGGTTCGTAATTAACTCCGGCAAACTGTAATTGTTCGGGCTTGAACGTGTAGATGGGGTAGCGGTCGAGAAACTGCGTCGCCATGACCGCGCCGGCCGCGTTGATCTGCTGGGTGTATTGCGCGGCGTCGCCGGTGACCTGGGTATCGTCGACAGTCGGCGACATCAGGATGACCGAATGGCTGGCTGCGTCGTAGGCCAGTTGGCTGGACAACGTGAAGACGCCCGTCACGGGGTTCGGCATGAACGGCGTTGCCAGGCGGGCGTCCACCCGCACGGTGATGCGGTTGCGATCCGGTGCAAGGCCGACCAGCGGATTGGCGAGCGTGACATCGAATATCTGCGATGCCGTGCGCTGCAACGGAAACTTGCGCTGCACGGCGTCCTGTACTTCGGCGCGGCTGAACGTGTAGTGATCGGGGATGAACGGGAAAATGGATGCAGCGCGCGCCGGTTTGCCCGGCTGAGTTCCCAGCGCCACCGCGCCCGCGCCGCCCAGGGCCGCGAGCAGGAACCGGCGCCGCTTCGGCGCAACGGCTTGAGTCATGCGAAATTCTCCAGTGACTTGAATGAGCGTTCGACCGTTCAGACGCGCTCGGGTTGCTCAGGTTGTGTATCGATTTCGAGTTGCGTCAGCCAGGCGAGCGCGTAGCCGCGGCTGTCTCCACACATCGGTTCCGATGGCTGAAGGCCCGAGCAGCACGCGGGTCGGCGCGGATCGCCGAATATCGCGCAGCGCAGATCCTCTCCGAGCTGCACGCACCGTACGCCTGCCGGCTTGCCGTGAGGCATGCCGGGAATCGCGCTCGAAATGGACGGCGCGATGCAGCACGCGCCGCACGCTTCGCGGCACGCGTGGGCGGACATCTTCGGGTCGGGGACGGCGGCCATGGATCGGGCGTTTTTAAAAAGCGGCAACCCGGCATTGTGCCACTGGGTGACTGCGGCGATATCACGCAAGAATCGTGGAAATGTGTCGGATAGACTCGAACGATTCCATCACGGCCTGTCAGCAATGTCCCTCTTCCGCCCCGATCTGCTCACCAAATATGATGCGGCCGGGCCGCGCTACACGTCGTATCCGACCGCCGTCCAGTTCACCGACGCCTTCGATCGCGACCATTACAGGCGGGCGGCGGCGGACCCGGACGCGGCATCGGCGGATCTCTCGCTGTACTTCCATATTCCCTTCTGCGACACAGTCTGTTTCTATTGCGGCTGCAACAAGATCGTGACGAAGAATCGCGCGCACGGGAGGCCGTATCTCGATCGGATGAAACGTGAGCTTGCCTTGCAGGCCGCGTGCTTCGATACAACCCGCCCCATCACGCAATTGCACTGGGGCGGCGGCACGCCGACGTTTTTATCGCACGAGGAAATGGCCGAGCTGATGGTCGCGACCGGCGAGGCGTTCGATCTGCTTCCCGACGCGCAAGCGGAATCTTCCATCGAGATCGATCCGCGCGAGGCGTCGGCGGAGACCATCGGCGTGTTGCGCGATCTGGGCTTCAACCGCCTCAGCTTCGGCGTGCAGGACTTCGATCTGCGCGTGCAGCAGGCGGTCAATCGCGTGCAGCCTTTCGAGATGACCGAAGCAGTGATGTCGGCGGCGCGGGCGGAAGGCTACAAGTCGGTCAGCGTCGACCTGATTTACGGGTTGCCGCATCAAAGCGTCGAGAGCTTCAGCCGTACGCTCGATACGATCATCGGCCTCGCGCCGGATCGTCTGTCCGTCTTCGGCTACGCGCATATGCCGCGCCTTTTCAAGATGCAGCGGCACATCGATGCAAGCGCACTGCCCTCGCCCGCCGTACGTCTCGCGATACTCGAACGGGTCATCGAGAAGCTGACCGGGGCGGGTTACGTGTATATTGGGATGGATCATTTTGCGCTGCCCACCGATGAACTCGCGATCGCCCAGCGCGCCGGAACGCTGCAGCGCAATTTCCAGGGCTACAGCACGCAAGCAGATTGCGATCTGATCGGGCTCGGGGTTTCATCGATCAGCAAAGTCGGCGACGTCTACGCGCAGAACGCGAAGGACATGGCGGGATACGGCGAGGCCATCGACCGCGGTGAGCTGGCGATCACCCGCGGTGTGCGCCTTACCGCCGACGACCGGATGCGGCGCGACGTCATTACTCAGTTGATGTGTCAGTTCTCGCTGCGCTTCGACGCCATCGAGGCGGTTTATGGCATCCGGTTTCCCATTGCGTTCGCAAGCGAACTCGAACGGCTGAAACCGCTCGAAGCGGACGGGCTGGTCGAAGTCACAAACAGGGGCATCAACGTGCTCGCCGACGGACGCATGCTGGTGCGCAACGTGGCAATGATCTTCGATCGCTATCTCGCCGGTCATGCCGTGCAGCGCTTCTCCAGAACAATTTGATCCACTGCCGCATGGCCCTTGCAGCGCCCGCCTCCTCGCGATACCTTTGGCAACTTTGCCGCCCGTCGCCGTGAAACGCGCTATCGTGCGGCGTGCTCCACGCTCCACAGGCAGGCAATGCATTTATCCACAAAACGGGCAGGCGTCATTGCGGCTATCGTCGTCGTTATCTTGCTGGCGATCGGCGTTGTCCATTCGCTCAAAAAGCGCGCTGCGGCTGAAGCGCCGGCGACGCCGTCCGCTTCGGCCGATGAGTCGGTCATCGAATTCACGCCGGACGATCTCACCGTCGTCACGCGTCATACGCTGTCCGAAACGCTGCCGCTCACCGGGTCGCTGCGCGCAGTCACGCAAGCGGCAGTGAAGGCGAAGGTCGCGGGGTCGGCGCTGGATGTCCGGGCGCGCGAAGGCGATACGGTCAAGGCCGGACAAATCCTGACCACGATCGATGCGCGCGATTACGCCGCCCGCGCCGACCAGTCGCGCGGACAAATGGCCGCGATGGCCGGTCAACTGGACATCGCGAAACAGACGCTCGAAAACAATCGCGTGCTGGTGGAAAAGGGCTTCATATCGAAGAACGCCTTTGATACCGCTCAGAGCCAGTACGCCATCGCGGCCGCAAACCTGGCTGCGGCGCGGGCGGCGTTGTCGTCATCGAATTTGTCGGTGGCGGACACCATCGTGCGCGCGCCGTTCGGCGGGCAGATTGCTTCGCGCAACGTGGAGCCGGGCGAGCATGTGGCCGTGGACGCCAAGCTGTTCGATGTCGTCGATCTGACCC
>NZ_CAXTGZ010000460.1:0-4942 GCF_964243625.1 uncultured Caballeronia sp. | reverse complement strand
TGTGACCATCTTTCCACGCTCGGTTTCGATGCGGCGGAAATCGATCAACTACGCGCCGAAGGAGTGATCTGAAGATGACGCAAGATTTTGATGCTGCCACGCTTGCCGCGGATTACTGGAGCACATCGATCATCGATATCCATCCGGGTTCGATCAACGTGCGCGGCTTTCCAATCCAGGAACTGATTGGATCGATCAGTTTTCCGCAGATGATCTGGCTGATGCTGCGCGGCGAATTGCCCGATGAGAATCAGGCGAGGCTGTTCGAAGCGGCGCTCGTCGCGTCTGTCGATCACGGGCCGCACGCCCCTTCGATCGCGATATCGCGCATGGCCACGAGTTGCGGTTTGCCGCTTAACGGCGCGATGGCTTCGGCGATCAATGCACTCGACGACGTCCACGGCGGCGCCGGCCAGCAAGCGGTCGAGTTGTACGACTCGATCGTCGCTTTGGAAACCGCGGGCGCCACGTTGAACGATGCCGTCGCGCAAGGCGTCGATGCGTTTATCAGCGAACGCGGCAAATATCTGCCGGGCTTCGGACACAGGTTTCATCCCGTGGATCCGCGCGCGGTCAGGCTGCTCGCGCTAGTCGATGCCAGCGTCGAACAAGGCGTGGTCAGCGGAAAATATGCGTTGGTGGCGCGGGGTATCGAAGCGTTGTTGAAGGCGCGCAAGAACAAGCCGGTGCCGATGAACATCGACGGCGCGACTGCCGTGATTTATGCCGAGCTGGGTTTTGCGCCCGAACTTGCGCGCGGCGTGTTTTGTTTATCACGGGCGGTCGGGATCTTGTCGCACGCATGGGAGCAGCGCGGCCGCAAGGAACGAAACAAAGGTCCGATGCCGCGGCAAATGGCGTACAAGTACACGGGCAAGCCCGAGCGTCATTTGGCGTGAACTTCGGCGGCGCGACGTTGCGCCGCGCGCAGCGCGCGGGCGTCGCCGCCTAGCGCATCGGTGGCTCGCGCGGCGCAATCGAACAGCGCGCCGAGATTCCGGTCCACGAAAGTCCGATCGATACGCGAGCTCGGACCCGCAAGCGTGATCACGCCGCGTAAGGTCTGGCGCACGCCGAAGACGGGCATCGATACTCCCGCGGTTTCGCGGTCGCGTTCGCCCATCGATACATAATAAAAGTCTTCGCGAATCTGCTCGAAGACGTCACCTTCCCTTCCGCCGAACGCCAGCAACGCCATCCCGCCTGAGCCGCTTTCCAGTGGCAGGACATCGCCTTCACGCACGTGATAACGCACGGCGTGCGTCGAATCCACACGATGCAGACACACGCGCACCGCATCATCCCGAACATAGAACGACACGCTTTCGCCGCTGATCTCGGCGAGTTCGCGCATGAGCGGAACGAGGATATCGGCGAGATTCAGGCTGCGTTGATACACCGCGCCGAGCATGAAGGTGGACGGGCCTAGCTGATAGCGGCCATCGTCCAGACGCAGCAGCAAGCGATGCTGGATCAGCGCGCCGGCAAGCCTCAACAACGTGCTTTTATAGAGGCCTGTTCTGGCTGCGAGTTCGGCGAGCGTCAGGGCGTCGTCGTCGGGACGGAAAGCGAACAGGATCGCACACGCACGGTCGATGACAGCAACGCCTTCGCTTTCCTTTGGGCGCGGGTTATCGGCGGGCGTTGGCATGGTGACTTGGCGTGGTGGTATGGAAGGGGAAATTTTACGCGATGCGAGTTGCGCGAGGTGCAGTCGTTTTCGGAGCGAAGGCCCATCGCTTGGTCGCTGATTCTGGATGTTCTGTCTGCCTCGGGCCGTGGTTGTTTGAAGGTGCGGCGCGGTCAGACAGTTAGTTGCATTTCCTACTTGACGGCTGGCTCGATTCCGCGCGCATGGACGCCGGTCGCGGCGCGGATTTCGTCATCGCACATTTTGACGGCCTAGTCCTTCGACAACAGTCGCAGGATTCGCCTGTCGTGGCTCACCCGAATCACCTCCGCGATCTCGAGACGAGCCGCGTCGGGATGCGCCGGATTCAGCAGGAAGTTGGTCGCGGGCAAGATGGCGCTTGGTACTTTCAACAGCGCAGTCGCTCCGCCGGCAAGCCACTCGGTGCCGGCCGATTGTGTCCATTGCGGATCGGCGCGCCAGTTCTCGGGGGTATCGGCTTCACGCAATTCGGCGACTGCGATGTCGGCGGGGACTTCAACACGCAACAACTGATAGGAGTCCGGCACTCGTTCCGAATGGCTCAGATTCTGGTGAACGAGGATTTCGAGCAAGGCCGAGGCCGGGTGTTCCGCAAGATACACGACCGGCTGCCCCGCGAAATGCCAGCGGCCTGGCGCACGCAGCCCACCGATGCCTCTCAGATCTGCATAGTTGCTGATACGCCATAACTCCATCAGCCGAAGTACCCTTCGTCGAGTTGCACCAGTGCTTCTTCGACCAGGCGCGCGCCGTGTTCGGTGCTAGCCATGTCGAGCGCCGTCTTTCCGCCAAAGCGGCGTTGCGGGCTTCTCAGCCATTGCATCGACTTGTCCTGATTGTCAAAAACCGTGTCGGACTGCGCGACGAGTTTAGCTAGGCGGATGGCTTTGTCGGATTCATCGGTCGAGAGACGTTCCTGATTCTGCCGGCGATGCGTGAGCGTTCGCCGCGGAATGATGAAGCTCAGCTCGTCTGCTTTCAGGCCATGAGCCGACAACCGGTCGATAACGTCAACCGCAACCCGCTCGGCCGCGAGTTCCGCGAGATCCAGTCCGGAGTGGATCGATGCATCGAGCAACTCGGTGAGCAGCGCGAACTCGGCCCGCTTTGGATTGACGGACCCGGTGGGTTTGAAAACGACGGCGGTCATGGTGAAAGTCCTGTTTGGCAATTTGCTCATTCATTATAGGCATTTTGCCGAGGTAGTGCGAGACGTGTCTATATCGACTCGCCAGCGCCTTGGGACGACGCTCGCGCGCCCATGATTCGCGCGAGGTTGATCTCGATCCAGTCAGCCAACGAACTCACTTGCCGTGCGACCTCTTCGCCGAGCGGCGTCAGCCGATAGTCAACGTGTGGCGGCACCACGTCGTACGAAGTCCGCACGACAAAGCCATCCGCAGCCAGCCACTGCAACGTCTGCGCGAGCATCTTTTCGCTCACACCGTCGACTTTGCGGCGCAAATCGCTGAAACGACAAATTTGTTCATCCAGCAACACCATGAGCACAAGCACGCCCCATCGGCTGGTCACGTGCTTGAGCACCTCGCGCGACGGGCAATCCGCCGAAAGCAACTCGCCCCGGCGAACCAGCTCGGACAGAGGCACTGCGTCCGCTGTCATTTCAATATTGGAGTTCATTGATACTTACCTCGGCGTACGTACTTACGAAAAGTTAGTTTATCCGATACCTTGCGGATTCGGTTGTGTCCCGCGCCGCTTTCCATCACCGCTTTCCATCATTCAAGGAGTCGTCTCATGATCGCTGTCACCGGAGCTACCGGCCAACTCGGCCGTCTCGTTATCGAAGCATTGCTGAAAACCGTGCCTCCAGCGCAGATCGTCGCTGCAGTCCGCAGTCCGGAAAAGGCCGCCGATCTTGCGGCTCGCGGGGTCCAGGTCAGGCGCGCGGATTACAACGAGTCCGCCACGCTCGACGACGCTTTCGCCGGCGTGAAAAAGTTGCTGCTGATTTCATCGAATGAGCTGGGCAAGCGCGGCACTCAGCATCGTGCGGCTATTGATGCAGCGCGCCGTGCCGGTGTCGAACTGATCGCGTACACCAGCTTGCTTCACGCCGATACTTCGCCGCTCGGTCTCGCCGGCGAACATCGTGAAACCGAAGCGGCGTTGCGCGAATCGATGGTGCCGTTTGCCGTGCTGCGTAACGGCTGGTACACGGAAAACTACACGGGCAGCCTGGCGCCGGCGCTCGAACATGGCGCGATTCTCGGTGATTCAGGCGATGGCCGGATTTCATCGGCGGCGCGTGTTGACTATGCCGAGGCGGCTGCCGTGGTACTGACCAGGGATGCGCAATCAAGCGGCATCTACGAATTAGCCGGCGACACGGCTTATACCCTTGCCGAATTCGCGGCAGAAGTAGCAAAGCAGTCGGGCAAGCCCGTGGCCTATCGCGACATGTCCGAGGCCGAGTACAAGGCGGCGTTGATCGGCGTCGGTTTGCCCGAGCCCGTTGCCGCGCTGATCTCCGACTCCGGGACAGGCGCCGCGAAAGGCGCCCTCTTCGATGACAGCCGCCAATTGAGCAAACTCATCGGCCGTCCGACAACACCGCTGGCTTCGGTCATTGCGGCGGCGCTGGCGAAGTAATCAGCTTTGAATGCGCGCAGCCCAGATATATGGGCTGCGCGACTTACATCGACACTGCGTTCCTTCGAGTCGACGTGGAAACGTATACTTATCAGATGTGGCGTTTTTTGTTGTCAAACCAGCCCTACGCTGGTAGCCTCCCTTCAAGCTATTGAAACCAAAGCATAAATAACTCATGTTGGCTGCTTCGAACCCGCCATCCACACGCAACGCCGAAAGCCGTACGTCAATAAAGCGGCTCACGCGCGAGCATTTCGCGTTGTATCGCGGGTATCTGGACGGCGTGTCGGTCGAGCAATTGCACGCTACCTATGGCGATGCCACCACCGACGTTCGCGCCACGCGGCGCCTTATCGGGCTTTTGCGCGACACGCTCTCCAGCGCAGCGCGCCGGACTCGGGACGTCGAGGCGGCGCACCTTCTACGCCTGCGTCCCGGCAGCATCCCGGAACGCATCGCCGAAAGCGTCACGCCGACGCTCGAGGCGTATCGCGAGGCCATCGATCCACACGGATTCCACAGCGAAGCTGAATTGCTCGAGCTTTATCGGGCGGAGTATTCGCAGGAAAACTTCCCGCTTGACCGGCGGGCGTCGCGCAATGCACGGCTGCGGCGCCGGCAGGCTGACGCGCTCGCCCGGATGGAAAGCAGTCTGGT
>NZ_CAXTGZ010000459.1:0-4946 GCF_964243625.1 uncultured Caballeronia sp. | reverse complement strand
GTGCCGCGCACCCGACCTGGAGGCAACATGAGTCAGCTTGACTGGTATCTAAGTGTCAATCTGAAGGCGCGTCATCTACGGCTGCTGGTTGCGCTGTACGACTTTCGCAATATGCGGCAAGTGGCGGCCAATTCTTATATTACGGTGCCCGCGGTATCGAAGGCGCTAGGCGAAATTGAAAGCGCGCTGGGCGTGAAGTTGTTCGAGCGCACGGTCAACGGTTTGCGGCCTACTGCCTATGGCGAATGCGTCATCCGCCATGCGCGAGCGGTGCTGAGCAGCCTTAACCAGACCGCCGAGGAGATCAAGGCCTTGCAGAATGGCAGCGCGGGCAAGGTTCATGTGGGCGCATTGCCAACGCTTATCTCGACAATCATGCCGAAGGCGCTAACGCTGCTCAAACAGGACGCGCCTCAGACCAATGTGTCCATCGTCGAGGGCCGCATGAGCGCATTGCTGCAAGATTTGCGGCGTGGCGACCTGGATATGATTGTCGGCCGCTTGCCGAACAAATCTGATACGGTCGGATTGCAGGAACAGGCTTTGTTAGTCACGCCGATCAAGCTCGTAACCGGCCGGTCTCATCCGCTTGCTAGCCGGAAAGAAGTGCAGTGGGCGGATCTCGAGGGATACCCATGGATCTTGCCGCCTCCCGGTTCGCTGCTGCGCGAGCCGTTGGAAAACACCTTCGCACGGCACGGGCTGCCCATGCCGTCGAATTATATCGAAACGCTGTCCACGCATTTAATACGAGCGTACATTCAACTCAACGATGCGATTGCCTTGCATACCGTCGACATCCTCTATCCCTATGCAGACGTCAGCCTCGTACATGTCCTGCCGATTGATCTGAGCCTCACCACCCGACCGCTCGGAGTTGTGTGGCGCGCAGACAAATCACTGCCACCTAGCGCGACGTTGCTGCTGCGCTGCCTAGAAAAAGTTTGCTCGTCGCTGCCGTCCGGCCAGGAAGCAGATGCGATGCTGCTCGCCGAAAGTGCTGGCCGGGCAAGTTCGGAATGTGATCGACATGATTCGACGAATTCCTGACTCAAAACACTAGAGCAATGATCCGTTGGGATCAGGCTTTAACCTCCCTGTTAAGCCAGTCGCAATTTTTTCAATGGACGACAACGGCTTGCGGCGACGATCTCCCGATTGCCCACACCACCGGCCGCCAACAGCACGACCTGTGCTCGTCGCACTGCTCTTACCTTGAGGGTTTGCGATCGCATCATCTTCTTGAGCTACATGCAAAAGCTGATCGACTGGCGTCTGTCAGTCGACGAACCTTTCACCGATGGCACACGCGGACGCGGAGCCTAACCGCACGAAACGCCGATGCTCGCTTCTCGCGCTGCGCCTCACGTTCACGGTGGCGCGCTTCGTCAATCCGGCGTCGGTGGCGGCTTACACAGACGCGCCCCGCCCGCTGAACGAATGAGCGGTCGCCACATCGGAAAGGCGAGCGCGTAGTCCGGAATCACATATCCGAGCGTTCTGTCGTTACTTATCCGATTTACCTAAGAACACTAAAAATTGGGAAGCGACAGCATGACCGATCGAAGAGAAGACGTCTCAAGGATGCGCTCATCGCCAGCACGGTGAGCGTGATGGTGAATCCGAGCGTGGTCGTCGCCCCAGATGGCCCCGCCCGCATCGGCGGGCATGAGGCAGTCGTTACTCCGTCCATCGGCGGCCCTGATCGCAGCCGAAACGCTCGCACCCGTATTGGCGGGGTATCCGCCACTGAGTCCGCGCACATCGGCATCCCGGCTCGGATGTCACGGTGCATCTACCGCATTGCCGGCATCGACCACGTGGTGGCACGGCCGTGATCGACGTTTCGCGGTATCCACGAATCCATCGTGGACTACGCGGGCGATCCACATTCGCAGTTAATTAAATGCACGCACGAAGAGGCGTCTGCCGCGATTGCATATGGTTACGCGAAAGCCGCTGGCAAGCCGATGGTTTGTCTCGTTGATAGCGCCAGGGCCTGCCGCATGCGTCAATGGCGATATACATAGGTGCGGCCGGCCCTGCGCTGAGTGGCATCGGCGGGAGGCATACGCGAAAGGACATTGAGGGACGCATTAGGGAGCCTTCAGCGGGGATGCCCCGGTTGTATCCGACGGTCCTAAATGCACAGGGTGGGAAAGGGTAGCTCGCTACGTTCAAAGCTTTCGATGATGGACGACAAATCGTCCGCGCCGGATCGTTAACCGGAAAACAACGCCCGACCGACGTAGCGCCTAACTTTTCGCGCATTTCCGCTCAATGAAGTTGCATGACAAAGTGCAGCCGGACCGGTTGTCCGTCCGAGGCTTGGATTTGCCGCGCGGATCTCTACCGTTTGGTTAACGCGACCACGGACTTTTTCAATAGACGAGAAACACCCGTGGCGCGATTATCTTATCAACCGGATCGCCGGAACTTTGCAAACACTTTGATAAAGCCAGCCGACGCAACGGCTGACCGGTCGGTCTCAGGTCCATATTCGCATTCAACCGGAGACAACATTGACAATGAAAGTTCAGCTTAAGATCGCGATTGCCGATTATCCACATACTGCGGCGATACGAAATGGCTCGATTCCCGTCGAAGGGGTCGACGTCGAAATAATTACAGTCAAACCGCAGATTGGAGCATTCCGCCGCATGGTCCGCGATGTCGAGTTCGACGTCTGCGAACTGGCGCCGACAACGTACCTCATCGCCCGCGCATATGGTGCGCCGTTCGTTGCCTTGCCGATCTTCGTCATGCGGCGTTTCCATCATGGCGGCCTGCTGGTGCGCCCCGACACAGGAATCAGGACCCCGAAGGATCTCGAAGGCAAGAAAGTTGGAGTGCGTGCTTATTCGGTCACGACCGGCGTGTGGACGCGTCAGGTTCTGATTGACGAGTTTGCACTGGATTCATCGAAAGTCATATGGGTCGTCGACGACGAAGAGCACGTCACGCAGCTGCAGCTTCCGTCTAATGTGATTCGTGCACCGGAGGGCACGTCGCTTGCCGACATGATGGCGTCGGGCGAACTGTCGGCGGGCTTCGGGGCGAACGCGGGAATTGGCCGCACTGGCAATCCGACCGGCGGGTGGCAGGAAGTCGAAGCCGATTATCCTGATTTGCTACCGAACGCAGCCGACCTCGAAGCCGACTACTACAAACGCACCGGTGTCTATCCAATGCATGGCACCGTTGTGGTCAAGGACTCGGTGCTCGCCGAGTATCCGTGGGTCGCGAAGTCGCTTCACGACGCGTTCGCACAAGCCAAGCACGAATGGCTCGCGCGCCTGGACGCCGGCGAGGCGACCAGCGCCAGCGACAAGAAGTACCTCGAACTGCGCAAGATTGTCGGATATGACCCGCTGCCTTACGGCATTGAGGAAAACCGGAAGACCATTGAAGTGCTGGAAGCGACCGCGTTCAAGCAACACCTCACGCCGCGCCGCATGTCGATTGGCGAGCTTTTCGTCGATCCGCTTTCCAATTGAACGGAGACAACATGATCATCGACTGTCACGGTCACTTTACGACCGTACCCGCGTCATTCCGTGATTGGCGCGCCAAGCAGGTCGCAGCAGCCAACGATCTCGCCAACGCGCCGTCGCATGACGATGCACACGTGAGCGACGATGAGATCCGCGATGCGATCGAGAACGGTCAATTGAAGCTGCAGCGCGAGCGTGGCAGCGACCTCACCCTGTTCTCGCCGATCGCCGGCCTCATGAGCCACCATCTCGGCAATGAACGCACCAGCCTCGAATGGGCGGAAATGTCGAACAACATTGTTTATCGTGTGACGGAGCTGTATTCAGAAAGCTTCGCACCAGTCTGTCAGTTGCCGCAATCGCCCAGTGCAGCCCCGCGGAATTCGATCCCGGAACTGCGCCGCTGTGTCGAGCAACTGGGTTTCGTTGGCTGCAATCTGAATCCGGATCCGACCGGCGGCTACTGGACCGGCAAGCCTATGACCGATCGCGAGTGGTATCCACTTTATGAAGTGCTCGTCGATCTAGACGTACCCGCAATGATCCACGTAGCGGCATCGTGCAACCCGTGCTTCCACGGCACCGGCGCACACTACCTGAATGCGGATACGTCGGTGTTCATGCAGTTGCTGCAAGGCGATTTGTTCAAGGACTTTCCGACGCTGCGCCTTGTGATTCCGCATGGCGGCGGTGCGGTACCTTATCACTGGGGACGATACCGCGGCATGTCTCTCGACATGCGCGAGCGTCCGCTCGAGGCGCTGCTCGATAACATCTTCTTTGACTCGTGTGTGTACCACCAGCCGGGCGTCGAGCTGCTAACGAAGGTCATTCCGACCGGCAACGTTCTGTTCGGTTCGGAAATGATTGGTGCGGTGCGGGGCCGCGATCCGAATACCGGCGAGTATTTCGACGATACAAAGCGCTACATCGACGCGTGCACGGCCTTGTCCGACGAGGATCGATACAAAATCTACGAAGGCAACGCGCGGCGCGTGTATCCCCGGCTGGATGCACGCCTCAAGGCGGCTTGCAAATAAGCGCGATGTCGCACTTCCAGCAGCTCAAACATTACAGAGTGACTTATGGCTTCGATCGTTGATATTCATCCTCACATCATTTCGGACAACGTTTCGCTTTATCCGCTGGCGCCGTTGTTTGGCAAGCGCTCCGAATGGTCGAAGGAGCGTCCGTCCACAGTCGAATCGCTGATTGCGGCCATGGACGAGGCCAGCGTTGCGAAGGCAGCGGTTGTGCATTCGTCGACCACATATGGTTTTGACAACAGCTATGTGCTTGACGGCTGCGCCATGTATCCAGACCGTCTCGTCGCGGTGGGATCCGTGGATGTCTTGCAGCGGGATGCGCCTGCCACTATCCGCGCGAGCGTCGAGCGGGGCCTTGCGGGTTTGCGTCTTTTCACCGGCGGAAGCACGAAGGCGTTCGATCCGA
>NZ_CAXTGZ010000458.1:0-4947 GCF_964243625.1 uncultured Caballeronia sp. | reverse complement strand
GAACTCATGCGACGCGCTGTTCTCAGCTTCAATGCGACCAGCGAGCAGGCCAAGGTCGCGGGCCTCGTCGACAAACTGCGTGCGCCGAAGACGCCCGATCCGCTGAATGTCGCGCTCAGGCAAGTCGCCGAACGCGCCGCCGCTCGCGAGGCGCGGGACGCCGCACAAGTCGCCCGGGAAGCAAGCAAACGGACGCTGGCGGCGGAAAAGGCGGAGGATCTGGCTTTACCGGACACGTCTGCATCGGACGCTTCGGATGAAGACGCGTCGCTCTCGGGGCATTCCTGATTGGAGGCGTTTCAACTCGCCGATACCACTCGCGTAGTCACCGCCACAGCGATCGCACATGCGATTGCGCTGGCAACGGCGCCCCACGCAATATCGACGAAAACAAGCGACGTGCTCCAGCCCTTGAGCGTCGCGAGATTCGTCAGGTCGTACGTGGCGTATGCAACGATCCCGAACAACGCTCCGCTGATCAGTCCGCGCATGACGCTCTCTTCGGCTACGCCCGGCACGACACAAAAATAAACCAGCCCGACTATATAAATCACATAGAAGATGGCCGCAGCGCCGAAGTTCGGTTTAGGCAGCAGCAAGTCACCTATTTCACGCTGATAGATATTTCGCGAAACCACGCCGAGCCAGATGGCATCGAGGATCAGGAACACGACGGCGGTGGCCACAAAAGCAACAACTAACGTCTTTGACATGAGCAATCCGGTACGTTGAGCAAAGCGTGAAAGATATGTGATTTTCCGGACTCGAGCGCAAGGTGTACCGTAGTGGATGCGGTGCCTGTTAAGTCCGGTTTAAGCCGATGCATGGTTTAATGCACCGGCCCGGATGCAAAGACGAAAACCCGGCCTTGTCAGGTGCAAAAAAGCTCGCAACAAAGTGTATCGGCGAGCTTGCAATTACCGCGCCCGGCCCGACTTACCCGACGCGTGGCGCAACGAGCGCTGCGTTGGAGCAACTTTAAGCATGCGTTCAACAGATGTTGAACGTTGCAGCACGGCTCGCTGAGGGACCCGTCCCGAAGCAGCCGAATCAATTTTCAGGAGGAAACTCATGTCGCTTTTGGATTCCATCTCGCGCACCGTCAAGGGCCTGTTGAACGACGCCGCCGACACCGTGCAGGACCCGTCGCGAGACGCTCGTCAGATCGTGCGCGAACTCGACGACAGTATTGCGAAAGCCGAGAACTCGCTGATCGAAATCGAGGCGCAGGTCGCCACGCAGCAAAGCAAGCGCGATGTCGCCGCCGAAAAGGCCAAGAAGTACGAGGAAGGCGCGAAGCGCGCGCTGCAAAGCGGCGACGAAGCGCTCGCACGTGAAGCGCTGAGCGCGCAAGCCAACGCCGAATCCGAACGCGACGCACTGGCTGCCGAATTGACGACGCTGGTGCCATCGACGGATCATCTCAAGCAGCAAATCAACGACATGCGCCAGCGCCGCAACGAGCTCAATTCGCGCTCGAACATTTTGCAGGCGAAGCAGGAGATTGCGACTGCGAAAGACGTGGCCGCTACGGCGCTGGGCGGTATTGGCGGGAAGAACCTGTCAGAAGACTTTCAGAAGCTCGAAGACAAGGTGCAGCTATCAAACGCGCGTTCCGATGCCCGGCTGAACTCTGCCGATCAGAAGAGCGGCAAGGCGCTTGAAGACAAACTCGCAGCTCTCACTCGTGGACCATCGGTGGAAGATCGCCTCGAAGCGTTAAAGAAGCAGATGAACACGCCAGCGCAGTGACCAGGAAGTAGCGGCGCGAAACTTGCGCCGGTTTGACGAAGGGTATCGAACACCCTGCAGGACGCAGCGGCCGGTGAAATCATCGAGTCCGCTGCGGGCAACACTGGATATTGCATCGACATGTCGCACGAATGGAGACGGGTGCGAACGCCCCGGTCCGCTGATGAAAAAATATGTGGTGGCAATGGCTGCATCGCTGATGCTGGTTTCGGCTGCGGCGTTCGCCGTACCGAGCGCCGGCCAGATCGAGCAGTCGATGACGCAAGGCAACTGGGCTCAGGCCGACTCCCAGTTGAACGAAGTGATCCAGGCGCATCCGAACAATGCCAAGGCGCATTATCTGTATGCGCAGGTGCTGGACCGCGAAGGCCGTCCAGCCGATGCGCTCGCCCAGATTCAGCAGGCGAAGACGCTGGACCCCGCGATCAAGTTCACCGACCCGTCGCGCTTCAACGCGATGGAAGCGCGGATTCGCTCCGACGCGAACCGCGTGAATTCATCGTCCAATTTGGGTGGGCAGACGAACGAGCGGTCCACGGGTAATGCGGTGACATCGGTGACGCGCAATCCGTTTAACCAGGGCGCGGTTGCAGCACCTGAAAAACACGGCCCGTCCATGGGAATGTGGGTGTTGCTCGCGGTCGTGGTGGCCGGAATTGCGCTGGTGCTGCGATGGGGTCTGAAACGCGCGCGCTCGAACGAAGACGGTCAGGCCGATACCGATCGCCGCACGCAACTCAAACGCGCGACCGAACTGCTCAACGATGTCCGCTCGCTCAAGCTTGACGTGCGTTTATCGACGCAACCGGGTCACGAATCGATGCTGAAGGAAGTGGAAGGCATCGAGACGCAATTGCGACAGATGGTCGAAGCGCTGTCCAACTCGAAGAATCCTGTGCCGCCCTATGCGATCGAGGATTTGGCGAGTCAGATCGACAGCGTCAGGGCACGTTCGGAGGGACGGCCTGATCCGCGTGCAGCAGCGCCCGCGGCGAACGTCAACGACAACCAGTCGGTCTATGCGCAGGAAGCGGAGCGCTTCGGGCGCACGCCGCCGGGACAGCCGCCCTATTCGCCTTATCCGCAGCAACAGCCGCCGGTTGTCATTCAGCAAGGCGGCGGTGGTTTTGGCGGCGGGCTGGGAGGATTGCTGGGCGGCGTCCTGCTTGGTGAAGCGCTGTCCGGCGGCGGCCGGGAACGCGTGATCGAACGCGACGTGCCGGTGGACGTGGACGACGAATTGCGTCGCCGAGGTGGTGGCAACAACGGCGGCGGCCTTGACTTCGGCAATGGCTCCAACGACTGGAGCGATGGCGGCGGCGGCGTGGATCTCGGCAGCAACGATTCGGGCAACTGGGATAACAACAGCTAAGCGGATTGCAGCGCGCCAGACAAAAAGCGCGGGACGATACAAATCGTCCCGCGCTTTTATTTTATCCGCCGCCGAGAAACCTCAGCAACGCCCACAAGAACTTGAAAAACCCTACGACGAATTCCCAGATCCGTTCGAGTTGGTCCCAGCCGGCGACGTGCAGCAGCGTCGCCAGCATCATGTTTTACGGGCGCGATGAGAGTCGCGCGGTATTAGTGGAAAGCTCAAACTGGGTCGCAACTGCTTAAAAGGGTTCATGACCCGCATGATAGCCGTTGCGGTCCGCCTGTCCCAAAACCCAGGCGGCGCGGCTTCAGATCGTATTGCCGCCTTCCGGCTCGACCTCATCCGTCAACGCTTCTTCGAGCCGCTTGAAAATCCGCTTCGTAGCACCGCGAGCATGCAATGCGAACAGCAGGAGCGAACGGCCCGTCACCTGATACACGCCGCCTGAATCGAAGTCCTCGAGTTCTTCGCGGATCGGCGCATTGGTATCGATCAGGCAGCTCCACTGGTCGCTCCCCGGGATTTCGGGCAGCGTGTAATCCACGACATCGTGATGCGCGTTGACAACCAGCAACAACGTCGCATCCGATGCCGGGCGGCGTATACCGGTCGCCTGGGCCCGGCCATCGATAACCAGGCCGAAGCAGCGCATTGCCGGATCGTCCCATTGCTCGGGTGTTAGTTCATCGCCCGATGGGCTGAACCATTTGACGTCTGCGACCTGCAGGTCTTCGTGGAACTCGCCCGTCAGGAAACGCCCCCGGCGCAGCACCGGCAAGGTGTGACGCAAGGTCGTGAGCTTGCGCACGAAGTCGTTCAAGGCGCGGCCGTCTTCGTCGATATCCCAGTTGACCCAGCTTATGTCGTCGTCCTGGCAATACGCGTTGTTATTGCCCTGCTGCGTGCGGCCGAATTCATCGCCCGCGAGGATCATGGGCGTGCCCTGCGAGAACAGCAGCGTCGCCAGCATGTTGCGTTTCTGGCGTTCACGCAGTGCGCGGATTTCGGGATCATCGGTCGGGCCTTCGGCGCCGCAATTCCATGAGCGGTTATCCGAGCTTCCGTCTTTGTTGTCTTCGCCGTTCGCCTCGTTGTGCTTCTCGTTGTACGAAACGAGATCGTTTAACGTGAAGCCATCGTGCGCGGTGATGAAGTTGACGCTTGCCCACGGGCGACGCCCACGGTGGTTGAACTTGTCGCCCGAACCCGTGATGCGCGTGGCGAGTTCCGCCGCGACGCCCTCTTCGCCCTTCCAGAACTCGCGAACGGTATCGCGGAACTTGTCGTTCCACTCGGCCCAGCCCGGCGGAAAACCGCCGACCTGGTATCCGCCCGGACCGCAGTCCCACGGTTCGGCGATCAGCTTCACGCTCGAGAGAATCGGGTCCTGACGGCAACTGTCGAGGAAACCGCCGCCTTCATCGAAACCGTAGGGTTCACGGCCGAGAATGGTCGCCAGATCGAAGCGGAAACCATCGACATTCATCTCCGTCACCCAGTAGCGCAAGCTGTCGGTGACCATCTGCAGCACGCGCGGATGCGACAGGTTAAGCGTGTTGCCCGTGCCGGTATCGTTGATGTAGTAGCGCTTGTCATCCGGCAAGCGATAATACGAAGCGTTGTCGATACCCTTGAACGAGAGCGTCGGCCCGCGTTCATTGCCTTCGGCCGTGTGGTTGTACACGACGTCCAGGATCACTTCGAGTCCCGCTTCGTGGAAGCGGTCGATCATCTGCTTGAGCTCGGAAATAGCGCCCGGACCTTGCGCAAAAAAGCGCGGATCGGCGGCAAAAAAACCGATGGTGTTGTAGCCCCAG
>NZ_CAXTGZ010000457.1:0-4962 GCF_964243625.1 uncultured Caballeronia sp. | reverse complement strand
AATGCGCTCAATGTCGCCAAAACCGATTTCGCGCACGCCTCGCCTCCCTGCAGGCATCAGTCATCGGGCGTTTTGTACGGCAACGGTAGCCTGGAAGGCGTGGTCGTGGTGTTGTCGATAACCCGATCCACGTCCGCTGTCTTTTCCAGCTCGGACAGAAATTTGGCGGTATCGAATTGCTTCGATACACACCCTTGCACATAGATAAATCGCCGCTGCAGCGTGAGCCATAGCGTCGAATTTTCACGCCAGTGCACGGTCGCGTTGATTGCGTTCAGACGCCGTTGCACGGCTTCGGCAATCTCGCCATCGTATTGATACGCATTGGACAAGCGGCATCGCCCCTCCACCCAGCAACTATTGCCGCGCTCGATGCGGTAATGGGCATCGTCGAGCCATTCCTGGTCGGTCTGCAACGGACCTAAAGGCGCGGGGCAATGCGCAACAGCCGTAGATATCTGAAAGAACGGATCGTTACCGTGATTCGTGCGCGCACCCGCTGCGATCGCATTAGAGCCCGCAATTGGACTCGCGAACGCAAACAGAGTGCAACACATGGCGGACCGGATCAGTGCGTTTGATGGGTTCATCGGCGTGGGATCGAAACGGCAATATCGCAAGAATACGCGCGTGAGCAAGCTTCGCTGAAACACTTGCCGACACGCGAACACAAACCCGCACAAATCCCCGCAGATTCAAGACAGACGCGGGAGAGCCGCCTACCTACACTGCGGCTTCCTCTCCCTCGAACGCTCCCACTGTGCGCAAACGTCTGTCTCACCTTTGTCTTTCGACGCTCGGCCTGACCGGTGTCTCACTGGCGCACGCCGAGAACATCTATATGTTTTCGCTCGCCACCGTCTTCTCCCCACGATGGTCCGTGCACACCGAAGCTGGCGCAAGCCGTCTTATCGGCAATTCCGGCGACAGCCCGATCGTGCAGAAGAAGGTCAATTACTTCGCGATATCGGCGCTGACCTACCGCTATTGATCCCCCCTCGTTCCCGTCGATCCTATACGACCCTGTCCTGTTACCGAACGGAGCACACAATGTTCGCATGGCAAACCCCTCTCAACTACGCCTCCTATGCTTCCCGCACCTGGCCTGAACGCCCGGCGCCTCACAGACAGGCACGTCCAGCCGGTGTGGCCAGTCTTGTACTCACGGGGGCGACGGGTTTTATCGGCGGGAATGTGCTGGTTTCGCTGGTCAATGGCGGCTTGCTGGACCGCGTGGTGTGCCTCGTGCGTGCCGCCGACATCAGCGAGGCGATCGCGCGGCTACGCGCTTCAGCCGCGCGGTGCGGCTTGCCTCACGTACAAGCGGAGCGTTTGAGCGCGGCGAACGTGATCGTAGGCGAACTGGGCGGCGAGTTCTGCGGCGCCGATCTCGCGCGTCTTCGCGACGCATCTCATGTGATCAACTGCGCCGCAATGGCATCGTTCTCGAGCAACCCGCAAGTGCTCGATATCAACGTGCGCGACACGTTGCGCTTTGCATCGCGTTTCGATGGAAGCGCCGCGCTGCAACGCTTCCTGCACGTCAGCACCGCAATGGCATGCGGCACGCAATGCGGCGGCAACGTGCGGGAGTCGGCGTTTTCGCAGGCGGACGCGGGCCATCTCGTGCCCTACACGCAAAGCAAGCGGGACGCCGAACATCTGCTGCGCAGCAACTTTCCACGCCTGCCGCTGGTGGTCGCGCGGCCATCGATCGTGGTGGGGCATACCGTGCTGGGGACACTGCCGTCGGCGAGCATTTTCTGGGTGATGCGCGTGGTGCATGGCGCGCGCCGTTTCACCGCACGCGCCATGAGCCGGCTCGATGTCGTCTCCGGCGACGATTGCGCACGCGCGCTGATGCTGCTTGCCGTGAAGCCGACTCTGGCGTTCGACCTGTACCACGTGTCGGCGGGAACGGAAGCGCCGACTATCGGCAAGATCCTGATCGCGATGGACGAAGCCACCGGCATTCACGGCCGCCGCTACACCATTTGCGGCGAGCGCGATTTTCGCAAGATGGCGCGCGAGGTTGTCGGCCGCGAGAACTCGGCGAGCGGCCGGCTGATCGAACACGCGCTGCGGCTGTATGCCGGCTTTGCCGCGCTCGATTACACCTTCGACAACCATCGTCTGCGCGATGAAATCGGCTTCGAGCCATTGCCGTTCACCGACTATGTCAGCGAATGCGTGCGTACATCGCGGGGCGTCGGCATTGTCGAGCAGATGCGCTGGGACTTCAAATAAACGGTTCGCGCGGGACTGCGCCGCGATGACAGCTTCCTGCATGACCCGGCATGTGGAAGTGCTCCATGTAAGGACAACCATTCAAGCATGCTTGAGGTTACACGCATAGAATCGAATCACGTTCTTCGATACCAACCTCAAGGTGCTCCCATGACGCGTAAAAGTGCGATCGTAATTGGCGTAGGCGCGGAACTCGGCCTGGGTGCCGCGCTCTGCAAACTGATTGCGCAGCAGGATTATCACGTGTATGTCGCGGGCCGTTCGCTTGAAAAGCTCGACACCGTCGTGCGCGCGATTACGGTGAACGGGCATCACGCCGAGTCAGTCGTAACCGATGCAACATCGGAACCCGACGTCCTCAATCTCTTCGATAAAGCCATGGCGTCCCGCGAAGGAATTGAACCGCCGTCGCTCGTCATCTATAACGTCGGCAATAACAGGCGCGTCGACTTTTGCGATTTGAGCCTGGACGATTTCGAAAGCTTCATGCGCACCGGACCCGTGGGCGCATTCCTCGTGGGCCGGGAAGCGGCGCGCAGACTCGTACCGCTGGGACGCGGCACGGTGATCTTCACGGGTGCTTCAGCGAGCCTTCGCGGCAAGCCTGGCTTCGCTCACTTCTCGGCATCGAAAGCGGGCGTGCGCATGATCGCCCAAAGCATGGCGCGCGAATTCGGGCCGCTTGGATTGCACGTCGCGCATGTGGTGGTGGATGGGGGTATCGACGGTGAAAGGCTCAGGACTTCGCGTCCGCAAGCCGTTGCCGAACGTGGCGAGAATGGCTTGCTCAACGTCGATGCAATCGCCGAAACGTTCTGGGCCATTCACGCGCAACATCCGTCGGCATGGACGCAAGAAATCGATTTGCGGCCGTTCAAGGAATCGTTCTAGTCTCCGGGGCTGATCGCACATCATCAATTGCGGTCAGTTCCCGAACAAGCTCACCTCGTAGCTGGCCGAGCGCGGTTATTTCAACAGCAAGCGCGTTCGGATAAAGCCAGGCTCTTTCGAAAGCGCCTGGATCAATCCATTCGATGGCGCGCGGTCCAGATCCGTGACCACATATCCCGTTTCGCCCTGCGTTTGCAAATGCTGCGCGACAATATTGGCGCCCTCCGCCGCAAGCTTTGTGTTGAGCGTGGCGAGCGCGCCCGGCGCATTGCCGTGAACGTTGAGCAAACGCGCGGCTGCGTCGAGCGGTCCCGGATTCACGTGCGGGAAGTTGACGGCCCCGACCGTGTCGCCCGTGGTCAGAAACGAAATCAGCTTGGTCGCGACCTCCGTGCCGATATTCTCCTGCGCCTCCTCCGTGCTGCCGCCGACGTGCGGCGTGAGGATCACATTCGGCAAGCCCTGAAGCACGCTTTTGAATTCATCGGCGTTTGTTTTCGGCTCTTCCGGGAATACATCGATCGCCGCACCGCCCAGCCGCTTCGCGTTCAACGCTTGCGCGAGCGCTTCGATATCGACGACCGATCCGCGCGACGCGTTGATCAGGATTGCGCCGGGTTTGAAGCAGGCGATCGTCTCTGCATCGATCATGCAGTTGGTTTGCGCGGTCGCCGGCACATGGAGTGTGACGACGTCGGCTTGCGATACGGCGTCGGCCAACGATTGCGATGCACGCGCCGAGCCCAGCGACAAACGCGCCTGCACATCGTAATAAACCACGCGCATTCCCATGGCTTCGGCAAGCACGCCAACCTGCGAGCCGATGTTGCCGTAACCCACGATCGCGATGGTCTTGCCGCGCGTTTCGAACGACCCGCTTGCGCCCTTCGCCCACTTGCCCGCATGCGCCTGTACGCTTTTTTCCGGAACGCGGCGCAATAGCAGAATGGCTTCTGCAATAACCAGTTCCGCCACCGAACGCGTGTTCGAAAACGGCGCGTTGAACACCGGAATGCCTGCTTGTGCAGCGGCGTCCAGATCGACTTGCGACGTACCGATGCAAAAGCAGCCAATCGCAAGCAGATGACGCGCGGCATCGATTTCATCGCGCCGGAGATGCGTCGCCGATCGAATCCCGACAAGGTTGTGCGCCTGGAGCGCGCTCAGCAGCTCTGCGCCAGCAAGCGCGCCTGCGCGCCGCTCGACCTCGAGCTTTGACTCGCTGAAACGGGCAACCGCGGTGTCGTGGATATTTTCGAGTAGAAGTACAGAGGTCATGGAACGCTTTTGAGTCGGTGACCTGGGCGTTGTGGGCCCAGCAAGTGGCAAGAGTAGGCAAGGGCGCGCAAGTGGTGTCCCCGAACAAGTCAACGCCAAGCAATCGACGTCGAGTTCGATGTTACCGCTTGCAGCGCCCTAGCATTCGCCACCCTACTCGTGATATGGCCTTTATTTCAAGGCGTCACGCATACTTTGTTTGGCGATTCCTTGACTGATTGTTTTCTTGGGAAAACAATCAATTCGTTTGAAACGTCCTAATACTGTCGGGTATCGCACTAAACTGGGTTCTCACGCCACCAGAGGGAACCGTCAAAGCCATTACTCAGATTCGACCTTGTTGAAGGTCGCAGCAAGCAGGAAATCACGACCTCGCTCGATGCTGCGCTTCGTACGTCACCGGCGAGTTTTGAAGCCACGCGGTATGCTAATAACGTAGGTTTTCTTACGTAACCGCCCCAGAATCCATGTCGATGAATTCCATTGCCAGACGTGCATCGCGGACTTACGCCATGCCTGAGCGCAGCGACCGGCTCGACTTCTATA
>NZ_CAXTGZ010000456.1:0-4971 GCF_964243625.1 uncultured Caballeronia sp. | reverse complement strand
CGCCGGCTCTTGAATTGCTCGCGTTCCTCGGGCGTCATCTGTTCCCAGCGCCGCCATTGCCGGCGTCCCCGCCATCCTCCGCCATGCCCCCGAAAGCCGCCGAACAGAATGCGGCTCAACACCATCAACCCCAGCGCATGCGGAAAATCGATCACCCGGGCGCCGATGAACAACGCCGGAACCACCCAGTTCCACAAGGTCATGACAAGCCACCCCAAAGCGGCGACCGCAACGAATGCCAACACCACCTTGGCCAATATCTTCAGTCCGAAACGCATTGCCTTTCTCCTCAAATATCCAGATCGTCATAAACAGGCTGCAAGCGCGTGCGCAGATGCAGCACCGCGTAACGCTTGCGAGCGAGCAGCGTGTTGATGCTCACACCGGTTTCCAGCGCCAGCTCCTTGAAGCCGCGCCCCTCCAGTTCGTGAGCGATAAAAATGTCGCGCTGATTGGCAGGAAGCTCATCGATCGCCTCCTGCAATGCCGTCAGCAGGACCGTGCGCGCATAGGACGCTTCGGGACCGCTGTCCTGCGCAGGAAGGGCGAGATCGAGCCGGTAGTCCTCATCGGCTTCATCGTCGATTTCGCCTAACGGCTGTTCTCGCCTCTTGCGAAACCGGTCGATGATGCGATTGCGCGCCACCCGGAACAGCCACGCACTGACCTGTTCGATGGGCTCGGGCAGCCGGTACGCCCGGACGAACTCGTGCAGCACATCCTGCAGGATGTCTTCGGCGTCACTGGGATCGCGCACACGACGCCGGATAAAATTTCCGAGCTTCGAGCGCTCACGCAAGACGGTTGCGGTGATCTCGTTATCGCTTTCGATGATGATCGGGCCTGACGGCTTCGGCGGTTCCATACACCTGCTGACGATCCACAAGCAGGAATATTGTGTCCGCGTGAAAAAAGCGGCCGGGCGGCCGCTCCATGAGGGAGATTAGACGTTTTGCCAGTGAGCCGCGTTCAGTAAGTGCCGTCGGTGCTCACCGATACATCGCGCCACTGATTCAATTCCGCTTGCATGGCGGCGAGTTTTGCATCGGCCGCATTGACGGCAATCGAACCTGCAATGAAGCGCAGAGGCGGCTTGGGCTCGCCCGCAAGTTTGACCATCGCATCTGCAAGCTTCTCGGGGTCGCCTGGTTGCTGACCATTGCGTTGTTCGAATGACGCGCGAAGCATGGCGCGTCGTTCGTCGTAATCCGCGATGGGTTTATCGCCGAAACGAAGCGACTCGGGCTTCAGGAAGTCAGTGCGGAAAGGACCCGGCTCAACGATGGTCACGTGCAATCCAAACGGCGCCACTTCCTTGGCCAATGATTCGGAAAAACCTTCGAGCGCAAACTTGCTCGCGCTATACAGCGAGCACAGTTCAGCGCCAAGAATGCCCGCAAGCGATGACACGTTGAAGATGCGACCCCGCCGAGCAGCGCGCATGACCGGGAGCGCCGCCCATGTGACGTTGAAGGTGCCGAAGAGGTTCGTGGAGAGTTGCGCCTGCACGTCCTGCATCGTGGTCTCTTCGAAGAAACCCAGATGACCGTAGCCGGCGTTGTTCACCAGCACATCGATCGTGCCGAACTTCTTTATCGCTGCATCGACTGCGGCTTGCGCCTGGGTTGCATCGGCGACATCCAGAGTGAGGTTGAGCAGTTGCTCGCTGTCCGGGCCAAGGCGCGCGCTGACGTCGTCCCGTTTGCGGCCCGTCGCGACCACGCGGTCGCCTGCTCGCAAGGCAGCTTCTGCGATGTTTGCGCCGAGTCCACGGCTCGCGCCGGTGATGAACCAGGTTGTCTGCATGATGTGCTCCTCGATGATCGGAGCTCCATGGGAACACGCGGCGATGCTTCACCGGTAGCCCGTTCGTCGTGCGTTCTTGCTTGATCCTGCAAAGCACGCTTTCTAGCGTAAGGTTCTTCTATAGACACCTCAGAGCGGCCAACGTGGTCCTGACCGCTTCGTCCCAAGGCGTGTGCGGTTCTTCGCCAAGCACGTTCAGCAACGCTGTATTGTTCATGTGAACAGGCTCTTTCCACAAATAGCGCATTTCGAGCAGCTCCCGGAATGTTTCCGAAAACGGTGCAATAGCGGGCAACGCCCACCACGGAAAAGCGCGGACCTTGATATTTGGGCGGCCGGTCGCATGCTTGATTGCATCGATCATGCGAGTGCCGTCGGCGTCCCAATGCCCGAGCATCTGGTAAGTGGCGAAGTCCGGAAGCGTCCGTTCGCGTTCAACCAGCCGCACCATTGTTCGTGCAACGTCCGGCACATACGCCCACTGATGTCCAACGCCACGGTTGCCCGGATAAAACATGCTCTGTACCGGCTTGCCTGGTTTCACCAGAGCGCTCGACAACCAGCTATTACCCGTGCTGCCGGGCCCGAAGAAATCGCCGGCACGCACGACAAGGCTGCGCACGCCATCGGCGCTTGCGTTCTTCAAATGCCGCTCCAGCTCGACACGGATTGCACCCTTGCGCGTGACTGGATTCTGAGGCGACGTCTCGCTTAGTAACGGGAGCGCGTCGGGTCCGTAGTTATAGACGGTGCCCGGCAAAAGAATCCGCGCGCCTGACGCCTGCGCCGCTGCGATGGTGTTGTCGATCATCGGCAGGACCAGCGCCGCCCAATTCTTGTATCCGGGCGGATTGACCGCATGAACGATAAGCTGCGCGCCGTGGGACGCCGCAACGACGTCGTCGCGGTTCATTGCATCGCCTTGTTGCCACTCGAAACGTTCGTCCCGTGCGGTCAGCTTTGCAGGCTGGCGATGCAGCGCGCGCACATGCCAGCCTTCCCCGGCGAGTTGCCGCGCCACTTCTCCGCCAATGCCACCTGTTGCGCCCAACACCAATGCGATCCGGCTTTCGCTCATCTTCGACTCCTGTTGTGTTCTTCGATTGACGACCATTCTTGCGCGAATCGTGGTTAAATGAAATTGTCGAAAATAGTGGAGCGGATATACATTTTTGTATGATCGAGAATGCGTTGAGCTGGGATTTTTATCGAACGTTTCTTGAGGTGCTGCGCGAGGGCTCCTTGTCGGGCGCCGCACGGTCGCTCGGCCTGACGCAGCCTACAGTGGGCCGCCACGTGGATGCGCTCGAGACAGCGCTGGGCTATGCGCTCTTCATCCGCACGCAACAGGGTTTGAGCCCGACGCAGGAAGCGCTTGCGTTACGCCCTTACGCCGAGGCGCTGGAGTCGACGAGCACGGCGTTGTTGCGCGCGGCATCGAGTCAGGGAGCAGGAGTGCGCGGCACCATCCGCATTACGGCGAGCGACGTGATCACGGTCGAGGTCCTGCCTGCGATCATCACCGAACTGCACGCGGCCTATCCCGAGCTGACCATCGAATTGATGTCATCCAATCGTATAGAGGATCTGTTGCAGCGTGAGGCTGATATTGCAGTGCGTATGCAGCGGCCCAGCCAGGGCGTGCTGATCGCGCGCCGTATCGGCGATGTGGAGCTCGGCATGTACGCGCATAAGGACTACTTGGCGCGGCGCGGCAGGCCTGCACGAATCGATGATCTGGCTGGTCATGCGCTGATCGGCTTCGATAAGGAAACTGCTTTTATCCGCAGCATGAAAACTAAGTTACCCGACGTGCACCGCGAGTCGCTGGCATTGCGCACCGACAGCGACCTCGCGTCGCTCGCCATGCTGAGGGCGGGGTTTGGCATTGGCTATTGCCAGATCGGTCTTGCGCGGAACAATCCGGCTCTCGTGCGGCTTTTCCCAAAGCGGATATCGCTCAAGCTCGACACATGGCTCGCCATGCACGAAGACCTTCGCGATAACCCGAGTTGCAAGGTCGCGTTTGCCGCTTTGGCTACGGGACTGGAAAAGTATGTGCAAGGAGCTTAGTCAAGCTTCGCCCCTTGGCACGATTACCTGGATCCAGCGAGCACGAATGCATCGCTACGGTCGGCGAGCGGTGCTGCTGCGAGTATTGTGTTGTCATTGACGGCGAGCACGCCCGTCAGCGTTTTGTTCGGCGACAGGCAAGGCGCGCCGCCAAACGTGACGGTTGCGTCGTAGACATTCTTCGAACCGTGCGGCGCCACGGTGCCCGTGAAGACGCAACCACTCGTGCCGAGCCCCGATACCGCACCTGCAGGCGTAATCGTGACCGACATGGATTCTCCGCCTTTGATCGATCCCGCCACGCCCGTGTAGGTTCCGGCGATGGCTGCGAGGCTCGGGGTTTGGTCGTAGACCGTGCTGTATTGAGTCGTGAAATTGACTGTTGTGCTACCCGAAGCAACAGGTGTGATCGTGCCGTTCAAACTGCTTTGCGCCACCAGGGAGAACGCGATGTTATCGGGCGTCACGCTATTCAGGCCGATGACGTAATTGCGCGCGTCTGTCGAATTCAGCGGCCCATTCGCGCGGCTCGCAGTACCCTGGACAAGACCCAGTGTGTTGGACGTCTGATTGACGTACAGGAAGTAATACACGCCCGTATCGAGGACGATGCCGGTAACGACGTCGCCCGCATTATCGGTGCCGCTATAAAAGCCTTGAGCCACGCCGCCGGATGTATCGGGCTGGACGAAATTGACCGGCGCGCTGTTGTCGCTACCACCGCCGCCGCCACATGCAGAAAGCGTAAGGGCTGCCATTGCGCAGCAAAGCGAATTCATTTTCATTTTTTTGGTCTTCTCGGATAGGTGCGCTAGCAACCGGTTACGAATTCTTATCAATATTTTCGGCGGTTATATTTACCATAAATTGATCGAAGAAATCGGCTTCGCAGTTGCGCGTGTTGTTCCGGTGCGACTCTCTAACCTCTCACCGGTTCCAGCGGCTGTTCCGCCTGTGCGATTTCATGAATGCGTCGCGGAGCTTGGTGATGCGAGCGACGGCAACGGTTTGCCAAAGCCGACTCCGAACCATGGATGAGTCGAAATCTGGCTCACGTAGAACGCCCAGATTCTTGGCCGTGCGTCGGATACC
>NZ_CAXTGZ010000455.1:0-4975 GCF_964243625.1 uncultured Caballeronia sp. | reverse complement strand
TCGGAGCGCTTCAGGTTAGGGTAATGTGCACCCCCGGCCACACCCCCGCGTGCGTCACCTACGTGGTCGAGCACTATGGGTACATCGCGGCGTTTGTCGGTGACACGCTTTTTATGCCGGACTGTGGTACAGCACGATGTGACTTCCCGGGTGGCGATGCACAGACGCTGTTCCGCTCCATCAACAAAGTTCTTGGCCTGCCTCACAGTACCGTCCTCTACATGTGTCACGACTATTGCCCGGGTGGCAGGGCCATGCAGTTCATGAGCACAGTAGCTGACGAACTCGCGAAAAACGTGCACATTGGCGCCGGCACCACAGAAGATAACTTTGTGAAGATGCGTAAGGAACGCGATGCGACGCTCTCAATACCGACACTCATGCTTCCCTCAGTGCAAGTAAATATGAGAGGTGGCCGAATGCCTAAACCCGAGAGCAACGCAGTCTCTTACATCGAAATCTCTGTCAGTCCTCGCTGAATTTAGTATGGCAGTTAAATTTAGGAAAACTTCTGGTGAAAATAACGCATCTATCTAGCGAGTTCAGCGTCACGTCGCAACTGATCGAATCAGACGTGACCATCGCGCTCGCTAACGGGTTTCGCTCTATTGTGTGCAATCGGCTAGATGGAGAAGCACTTGATCAAACGCCATTTAGGAAAATCTGCGAGGCGGCCGCCTCAGTCGGCGTAATGGCTCATTATCTGCCTGTTGTATCAGGGCAAATGCGCCCAGAGGACACTATCGCTTTCAGGTCGCTCGTAGAGAATCTACCAAAGCCAATTCTCGCGTACTGCCGCACGGGCTCCCGCTCAGCAATGCTTTGGAATGCGGCTGGCTTGGCCGGGCATAGAGATCATTGAGAAAAGCAGGCATGTGGGAGACCACAAAAAGTAGCCGAAACTATGGGCAATGAGGCACTCATCCCGTTCACCCTAGATTCCGTAGAACTTTACAGTTTAGGCTTTCGGTTAATCGGAGTTGACGATGTCCCTTTCGCTCGCACTTGGCTTTGTAGTGGGACTTGTCCTCGGTCTCACTGGCGCTGGCGGCGGCATACTTGCAGTCCCAGCGCTTGTTGTTGGAATGCACTGGTCAATACAGCAGGCGGCGCCTGTCGCACTGATTGCTATATCAGGAAGCGCGGCCGTCGGAGCTGTAGAAGCCTTCTGTGCAAGACTTGTCCGCTATCGCGCCGCCCTCCTTATAGCAGTCGCGGGTGTGCCAGCGACATCAATCGGATTGTCCGTTGCCCATCAGTTACCGCAACGCGCCCTACTATTCGTTTTCGGTGGAGTGATGCTGCTAGTTGCGTTTCGCCTCATATACCAAGCTTCGAAAGAAGCCGTGGCAGCAAGTGATACGGCCTGGTGCGTCGGCCGCATAAATCCCACCACCGGCCGGCTTACATGGGCAGCTTCAATGACCGCAGCGCTTATTGGTATCGGCGCTCTGACTGGCTTCATGACGGGGCTGCTGGGGGTTGGCGGCGGGTTCGTCATTGTGCCGCTCCTCAGGAAATTCACCAATGTCCCACTGCATGGCGTCGTCGCCACGTCCCTGATGGTCATCGCGCTGATTGGTACGGGCGGTGTAATTGCCACTGTCGCGCACGGAATCTCATTCCCCGCGAACTTTGCGCTGGTTTTTAGCGTTACCACCGTGTTAGGTATGGGTGCGGGAAGATTTGCTTCGCGCAAGTTATCCGGACGGCGTCTGCAAATTGGCTTTGCTTGCGTGCTGCTATTCGTCTCTCTTGGTCTAATGTCGAAGGCCGCACTCGGCGTCTAAGCACGATTGAAGTCGCGGCAAAAACAAAGATCCCCGACTTCTTGAAGGACGTCAAAGCTTGAATTTTATGCTTGGTCGGCGGAATTTATGGGTGGTTTCGTAGTTCAGGTATGGTTCTTTTGAACGATGTTATGCGCAGGTGCAGGCTCATCCACCGAGCTTGCCTGTGGACAAGCCGTGGCAGCACGCTACCCTTTAGCTGCCGGTTTTTCCCGGGCTTCGAGAAACGCCAGCGAGTGCTATTCTCTCCAGCGCGTCGTCCGCGCTTCCGATGTCGTCGTTCGCGAGTGGATTGCAAACACGTGAGCGCTGCACCATCGCGCATCCAGTGAATCCGCCCTATCTGATCCCGGTAGTCGAACTAGTACCGGCGCCGTTCACGGCTGCCGACACGGTCGAGCGTGCTGCACGACATTTCAACAAGCCGGCATGCACCCGCTGCGGTTGGGAAAGGAAATTGAGGGATTCGTTTCAACCGACTGCAGGGCGCAGTGCTGCGCGAAACATACTGCCTCGTGCGCGACGGCATCGCGACCGTCGAGGATATAGACTTGCTGATGACCGAGACGCTCGGGATGCGTTGGTCGGTCGTCGGCCCGTTCGAGACGGTGGATCTGAACACCCGTGGCGGCATCGGGTTCCACGCGCAGAAGATGGGGCCACCATATGAGCGGATGGGCGCATAGCGTGGACAGTACGACCCATGGACGGCAGATCTCGTCGCAAAGGTCGAGAGTTCGCGCCGCAAATCGCTTCCGCTCGACCAATGGGATTTTAGGGTTGACTGGAGAGACCGCGTGCTAATGGAACTACCTTGGCCCCTTCACCCACGAGATACCGCTCATTCATTTAACCCTTCGTCTAAGTGATGAGGAGTTGGGAGTAAATTTCCGGTTACCTGACAGGTCGGGTGCGATCCGCTAGTTAGTTCAGTCCGCCATGTATGGATACTTGTAGTCCAAGGCAGGCACGAACGTCTCCTTAACTGTGCGTGGTGACACCCAGCGCTGCAGGTTCAGTGCGGAACCAGCCTTGTCGTTGGTACCACTGCGACGTGCGCCGCCAAACGGCTGCTGGCCAACTACGGCACCGGTGGGCTTGTCGTTGATGTAGAAATTGCCTGCCGCGAAACGCAATGCATCGGATGCCTGAGCGATGGCAGCCCGGTCAGTAGCGAAGATCGCACCGGTCAGCGCGTATGGACTCGTTCCGTCAACAAGCGTTAACACCTCTGGCCACTGGTTATCGGCATATACATAGACACTCAGTACCGGACCGAAAAGTTCGGTTTCCATGAGTGGATGGCGTGGATCGTCGACCTCCAGCACAGTCGGGCTGATGAAGTAGCCAATGGTGTCATCAGCCTCGCCCCCTGCCAGTACCTTGACGCCACGATCGTCCGCAGCGCGCTGGAGGTGCCCGTGGATCCGGTCGAAGGCGCGGCGGTCAATCACGGCGCCCATGAAGTTCGTGAAGTCGGTTACGTCGCCCATGCGGACTGTTTCGAGCATCGCCAAGAGACGCTCGCACACCTTCGGCCACAGCGAGGCAGGGATATAAGCCCGAGATGCCGCACTGCACTTCTGACCCTGGTATTCGAACGCGCCACGCAGCAGCCCCACGGCAAGTGCTTCGACCTCCGCAGAGGCATGCGCAAGAACAAAGTCCTTGCCACCTGTCTCACCCACCAGGCGCGGGTAGCTTCGGTAGCGCGAGACGTTGCGGCCTACTTCACCCCATAGCGTGTCGAACACAGCCGTCGAGCCAGTGAAGTGGACTCCCGCCAATTCAGGACGTGCCATCACAGCGTTGCTGACGGCAACCGCCGAACCCGGCACGAAGTTGATGACGCCCTTGGGCAGTCCTGCCGCCTCAAGCAATTCCATAAACAGAAAATTCGACAGCGAAGCTGTGGCAGCAGGCTTCCACACCACCGTGTTGCCCATCAGTGCCGGCGCGAGCGCGAGGTTGCCGCCAATGGCCGTGAAGTTGAATGGTGTCACCGCATAGACGAACCCTTCGAGCGGGCGATATTCGAGGTGATTGCGTATCCCCGGCGATGAAACGGGTTGCCCGGCGGCTAGTTCATGGGCGAACTGTACATTGAAGCGCAAGAAATCGATAAGTTCGCAAGCCGAGTCAATCTCAGCCTGGTAAGCGGTTTTGCTCTGGCCCAGCATCGTCGCGGCATTGAGCTTCGCGCGCCAAGGACCAGACAGCAGGTCCGCTGCCTTCAGGAACACCGCTGAACGCTCTGCCAGCGTGGCCTGACTCCAGTCGCGCTGAGACGCCACAGCAGCGTCTATAGCCGCGTTTGTGGTAGCGGTGTCGGCGTTGTGAACATGCGCGAGCACGCGTTCATGCGCGTGAGGCTCCCGCACATCATTGGTATTTTCGCTGGTGATACGCTTGCCATCGACAACCGCAGGGATTTCGAGGACACGAGATTGCTGCGTCTTAAGTTCTGCGGCCAATGCGATCCGCTCCGGACTTCCGGGCGCATAGGAAAGCACGGTCTCATTGGTAGCTTTAGGAGAGAGTTGGATTGCTGACATAGTTAACCACGCAAAGTTGAGGTAAGAATCCGAGATTGACGAGACCTCGCTGCGGATATTGCGATCCGGCGTTAGTATCGTGATGCAAGAAGTGTTTCTCGCCCCGAGCGCTCGAAGTCATGCGAGCGGTCCGCACACTGGTATTTAAGCAAAGACCGTCGATGGAGACGGAGACCCATTTGATACTAGAAGGACTCCTGAATAGAAGGTGCATCCCATTCAAAGGAATTGTCGTCTCTCAGGATTCCGATATCACCGCTGCAGCTCCATACCCACCCCGCCTCGCTCTTTGGCGAGTTTCAGAACGAGATTGGCAAGCGCCAGATCGGCGAGTGCATAACCTTTAAAGCAGAACAGCTTGCGTCCCGCGACCGGCGCAGATTTTCCTCATGCCAGTCCCGTCAGATCCGTGTGGAATTTCGCTGTGTCGACGGGTTCGCCGTTGACATCGAGGGGAGCGTGTCCCTGTGTGAGGCTGTCGGTTGCAAGGAATTGAAACGCGGACAGGGATTCGGGAATCCAGCTTCGGCCTAGATCGACGGCAGAAACAAACACCTCGCTCTTCAGACGGTTTGCGTCAAGGAAGGGGACGAGCCCTGGGCCACCCGGTACCATTGTGACAACAACGTC
>NZ_CAXTGZ010000454.1:0-4984 GCF_964243625.1 uncultured Caballeronia sp. | reverse complement strand
CAAACGTCCTTGTTGCTTTGACGTATTCTGTGCGCCAAACAATGGCGCATGAAGCGGCCAACACATCAAGAGACGTTTCACCTCCAGGAGGAAGCATGACGAGTACGACTGAGCGCGCGCATCGGCAATTCAAACGCATCTTGCTGGCCGGCGCATTGCTCGCATCGGCTGCAAGTACGCTTGCACAGGCGGCATCGCCGGCGGGACTCTGGCAAACCATCGACGATGCAACCGGCCAGCCCAAAGCCGTGGTTCAAATCGTCCAGGAAAGCGACGGCACGCTTTCCGGCAAGATCCTCGAGGGGATTGGCAGCAACAATGACCCTACCCGCCGGTGCACAGCCTGCACCGATTCACGCAAGGATCAATTGGTCAAGGGCATGACGATCATCAACGGCATGAAGCCTGATGGCGATGCGTGGGATGGTGGCCAGATTCTCGACCCGGAGAACGGCAAGTCGTACAAGTGCAAGATGCATCTCGACGACGACGGCCAGAAGCTCGTGGTCCGCGGGTATATTGGGGTGTCGCTGCTTGGGCGCTCGCAGACCTGGATCAGGCAGCAATAAACTTGTGCGGCTTTGATGCAGAAAAATCCGGCTGCAGATTCAGATCTACAGCCGGGTTTCTATTTGCACGATTACGCTGCGCGACGCGCGCCGTCGGTGTAATCTGCCGGCGCCGGATTGGGCGCCTGCACGATCGGAACGAACACCACACGGGCATCACCATTCACTGATGCGCCAGTTACCGGATCGGCTACGTGATCGCCAAGGCCTGCGGGCAGTTCAACTGGCACGCGCATACGCGATGTCATCAGCGAATACAGACCTTCACTCGCGCCGCCAAACAACTGCTGCATCACACGAGCCAGTACGCCCGAATCATGCCACGCCTTGAAGCGGCGATGACACGTCTGGTACGACGGATATTTGCGCGGCAGCGTGGACCATGAAGCACCGCTGTACATCACCCACAACACGCCGTTGAGCACGGCGCGGGTGTTGGCGAGCGGCCGGCCGCGCAACTCTGAACGGGGACGCAATTCGGGCAGAAGCGGCGCCACCAATTGCCATTCTTCGTCGGACATATCGCGGTAAGGCTTCATGGTTTCCTCCAATCACAAGTAAGTGATTAGAAGATACCCATCCGCCCGAAACGCCGGTATCAGACATGTCCGAATCTTGAAATAGCGCGCCAAGCCTTGCAGCACTAACCTGACGACGAAATTATGAGTCTCGCATTGTCGACTGTCCTGTCGGCTGACGTCATCAGGTCAGCGACGTATCGACGAGCCTGCGTTCGGACTCCAGATATTCCTTGGACTGCATCTCCGTGATCCGCGAGACCGTGCGCGCAAATTCGTTCGCCATTGGACCTTCCACGTACAACTCTTCGGCCGGCACTTCGGCCGACATCAAGAGCTTCACCTTGTGGTCATAGAACACATCGATCAGCCACGTAAAGCGGCGCGCCTCCGACGCATTGCGCGGCGACATCTTCGGGACTTCGGACAGGATGACCGCGTGAAAGCGGCTCGCCAGTTCGAGGTAGTCGTTCTGCGATCGCGGGCCGCCGCAGAGCGTGGCGAAGTCGAACCAGACAACGCCATCGGCTTTGCGCAACGCCTTCAGTTCACGCTTCTCGATACGCAGGATCGGGCTTTCGTCGGGCACGGCGGCGAGCTTCGCAAAGTCGGCGCGCAGCGCCTGGTCAGCGGCCGCACCGAGCGGCGTATGGTAGGCCTTCACTTGCGACAACGTGCGCTTGCGATAATCCGTGCCGGCATCGACATTGATCACGTCGAGCTTCGACTTGATCAGCTCGATGGCAGGCAGCAACCGGTCACGATGCAAACCATCGGGATACAACAAATCCGGGTCATAGTTCGACGTCATCACGAACTGCACGCCCGCGCCAAACAAACGGTCGAGCAGGCGATACAGGATCATGGCATCGGCGATATCGGAGACGTGAAACTCGTCAAAGCAGATCAGCCTGTACCGCTTGGCTACGCGCCGCGCGAGTTCATCGAGCGGATCGGCCGTGCCCTTCAGTTCTTCCAGTTCGCGATGCACCTCGCGCATGAACTCGTGAAAATGAAGACGCGTCTTGCGCTGCACCGGCACGACCGCAAAGAAGCTGTCCATCAAAAAGCTCTTGCCGCGCCCCACGCCGCCCCACATGTACACGCCGCGCGGCAAGTCCGGGCGCGAGATCAGCTTCTTGAACGCGTTAGAACGGCGCGCCTTGTACGCGACCCATTCGTCGTAGCAGCGCTGCAGACGTTCGACCGCCGCGAGTTGGGCGGCGTCCGACTGATAACCCCGCGTCTCTAGTTCGTGTTCGTAGTATTCGGTGACGTTCATGGTGCGCGGTTTCAAGGCCAGGGAGACTGAAGACGACGGACAAAACAAAGGCGAGCGGGATAACTCCCGCCCGCCTTCGTCATGCTGCTCAAACCTGCTGCAATTACATGTTGAGCGCGCGCTTGTCGACGGCGAGCGCGGCTTCGCGCATCACTTCCGACAACGACGGATGCGGATGGCAGATCCGGCCGATATCTTCCGATGCCGCCTTGAACTCCATCGCCACAACCGCTTCGGCGATCAGGTCCGACGCATTGGCCGCAATGATGTGGCAACCGAGCAATTCGTCGGTCTTGGCGTCGGCGATCATCTTCACGAAACCGTCCGCCTTGCCAATGCCGAGTGCGCGACCATTGGCCATCATCGGGAACTGGCCGGTCTTGATCTCGCGGCCTTCGGCCTTGAGCTGCTGTTCCGTCTTGCCGACCCACGCAATTTCCGGTTCGGTGTAGATCACCCACGGAATGCAGTTGTAGTCGATATGCGGCTTCTGACCGTCGATGATCTCGGCCACCAGCACGCCTTCGTCTTCCGCCTTGTGCGCGAGCATCGGGCCACGCACCACGTCGCCGATTGCGTACACGTTCGGCACGCTCGTCGCGCAGTGGTCATCAACGGGAACAAAACCGCGTTCGTCCGTCTTGAGGCCGATTGCTTCCAGGCCGAGATTGTCCGTATTCGGCACGCGGCCGATCGACACGATCAAACGGTCGGCGTCGAGCGTTTGCGCGTTGCCGTCCTTGTCCGTGTACGCCACCGAGACACTCGAATCGGTCGTCTTCACTTCGCCGATCTTCACGCCGAGATGAATGTCGAGACCTTGCTTCTTGAACTGCTTCGCGGCTTCTTTCGAAAGCGATTCGTCGCATGCGCCGAGGAACGCGGGCAACGCTTCGAGCACCGTCACGCTGGCACCCAGGCGACGCCACACCGAACCCAGTTCCAGACCGATCACGCCGGCGCCGATCACGGCCAGCTTCTTTGGCACCGAATCAAATGTCAGCGCGCCTTCGTTGTCCGACACGATCTTGTTGTCGACCGGAATGGCCGGCAGGTGACGCGCCTTCGAACCCGTCGCGATGATCACGTTCTTCGCCGTCACCGTTTCGGTTTCCGCTTCGCCACTCACTTCGATCTGCACGCCGGCGTCCGTCTTGCCGGTGAACTTGCCGTGACCCTTGAGCCACGTGATCTTGTTCTTGCGGAACAGGAATTCGATCCCCTTCGTCATCTTCTCGACAATGCCGTCCTTGCGAGCAAGCATCTTCGAGATATCGAGCTTCACGTCGCCCACGTTGATACCGTGATCGCCGAGGTGATGCGAGACGTTTTCGAACTCTTCCGACGAAGCCAGCAGCGCCTTCGACGGGATGCAACCCACGTTCAGACACGTGCCGCCGAGCTTCAGGGTACCCGCCGGGTTCTTCCAGCTTTCAATACATGCAACCGACTTGCCGAGTTGCGCCGCGCGAATCGCCGCGATGTAACCGCCAGGGCCTGCACCAATCACGACGACATCAAATTCTTTGGACATGACTATCCTTCTCTTGTTGGATACATGGCGCGCCCGAGTCTATCGAGCGTGCCACGAGTCCTAAATAAGGTCTTAATGCTGGATTAAAAGAGCAACTGCGAGGGCACGGCAGGGATCACAGGTCCAGCAGCAAGCGAGCCGGATCTTCCAGCGCATCCTTCATCGCAACCAGCGACAACACCGCTTCACGACCGTCGATGATCCGGTGATCGTAGGACAACGCCAGGTAGTTCATCGGGCGGATCACGATCTGGCCGTTCTCGACCACGGCGCGTTCCTTCGTTGCGTGCACGCCCAGAATGGCCGATTGCGGCGGGTTGATGATCGGCGTCGACAACATGGAGCCGAACACACCGCCGTTCGAGATCGAGAACGTGCCGCCCGTCATTTCTTCGATCGACAGCTTGCCGTCGCGTGCCTTCGCACCGAACTCGGCGATCTTCTTCTCGATCTCGGCGAGGCTCAGTTGATCGGCGTTGCGCAGGATCGGCACCACCAGACCGCGCGGCGAACCGACCGCGATACCGATATCGAAGTAACCGTGATATACGATGTCGTTACCGTCGATCGACGCATTCACCAGCGGGAACTTCTTGAGCGCATGAACGGCGGCCTTCACGAAAAACGACATGAAGCCGAGCTTCACGCCATGTTCCTTCTCGAAGCGGTCCTTGTACTTGTTGCGCAGGTCCATCACCGGCGCCATGTTCACTTCGTTGAACGTGGTCAGGATGGCGTTGGTCTGCTGCGACTCGAGCAGACGCTCGGCAATGCGGGCGCGCAGACGCGACATCGGCACGCGCTGTTCCGGACGGTCCTTCAACCACTGGTCGGCGCCCGGCGCCTTCACGTCCGGCAGGGACGGCTTGGCAGCAGCCGGAGCCTTCGCGGCCGGCGCTTTTGCAGCCGGCGCGGACGCAGCGGCAACAGCCGGCGTGCCTTGCGTGGCGGCCAGTGCATCGCCCTTCGTGACACGGCCATCGCGGCCCGAACCCGATACCTGATCGCTCGAGACGTTCTTCTCTGCCAGGATCTTCGCAGCCGATGGCGAAGCCGAGGTGTTCGAAGCCGAAGCGCTCGC